>JAIBAQ010000001.1 GCA_019695095.1 Candidatus Hydrogenedentota bacterium | reverse complement strand
CTGTGCTTGGGGATGCGCGCGAGCGCTGCATCGAATTCGGTCCACGCGATGTCACCGGCGCGGTTGCCTTGCGCATCCACGGGCATGGCGGGAAGTGGCGGCCCGTAAATGACGGACACGCCGTGATCGAGCATGTCTTGCACGGCGCTGCCGGAGTATTGCGGCGCGTTGAAGCTACTCCAATTGATCTTCGCGTACACGGTGTCCGGAAGCGCGACCGGCCACACTTCAATTCGGATGGGGACAGTTCGGATAGCTGCTGGATTGGTCAGGCTTGCTAGATGAAGCGTCGCTTCGTGCGTGCCGGGGGGCAATCCGTGCGTGTCAATCTGAATCCAGAGTTGACGCGCCTCGCTGGGAGGCAGCGTTAACGTCTGCGCGTCATTCAGAAGCGGCAACGCATCCATGACGCTGGCTACCGTGGTTGCCGGCACTTGAATGCCTTCGCGCAACGTGAGCTTCGCGGCGATTTCCGGCGCAGCGGGAGCTTGTTGTGCGCCGGTAGGTTGCGGTGCGAACGTACACCGTACGTGCATCGGTGCGGACGTGAGATTGAGTATGTTCAGCGCGACATCTTCGAATTCGTTTCCATACGCTTGCACGGTCATGAGCGCGCCGGCGGCAAGCGACGCGGGAACGGCGGACGCATCGAACGCATCCCAGGGATTGGTGTCTTGCCAGCACGCGAAGGTGGCTGCATCTCCCGTGCGCCAGGCCGCATCGAGCGCGCCGACGAGTGCCTTGAGGCGATGGGCGCTTGCACGAAGTTGTGTGGCCTTTTCCGCAATCAGCGAGGGCTGTGCGCCGCCGATAGCGAGTTGCTTGACGGTATCCTGCATCGCCTTGAGCGCCGCAATCTGGTTGCGTAACGGCGACGTGTCGATGTGCGCGGCCTCACCCGACCGAAGCGCGCCTTCCGCTGCCTGCCACACTTCGGAGAACGCGCATTCCTCGGGCGGTTCTGGCGATGCGTCGCGTATGGCCACGAATACGGGTTTCAGTTGGCCGGGGACGTGCAGGCGCGCGACGACGCTGGCAGAACCCTTTTCAGAGAATGGCCAATGCAGATCCACATTGGTTGCCCCGGCGGGCAAGTCGACTATGCGGGTTTCGTCTGGCCCATTGGAGTAGATTGCGAGAAATTCGAGGTAAGCATTTTCCGGAACCGGCTCAGACCAAGTGAACGCCCATGTATTTTCGCCCCACATGACAGGACCCGCATCAATTTTAACGGTGCCTTGAGGGTGCATGTCGGTAAGTTTCTCGGGTGTGCCCAACGGCACGTTGCAGTTCGCGGTCATTGCGGAAGAGCCGCGCAGTGAAGGCCACGCGATGCGTCCCGTGGCGCCCCACGTCAGGCAATGCAGCTTGTTTGGATTCTCAGCGGCAACTACGACATCCAGTTTGCCGTCTCCGTTCAAATCGCCGATGGCGGGCGTGGCATTGGCAGCTCCACCCAGCGGAATCTTGCCGTCTATGGTGCCGTCTTGCCCGACCACGAAGACATTGGCTCCAGAACCATTCTCCGCGCCGCGCATGCCCGCGACGATTTCGAGGTAGGTATCGCCATCAATATCGGCAACCGCGGGAGCCCAGAAGAGGCCTCGGCCGCCCAACTCCACACGCCAGGCTTCTTCCCCGTTCGGTGCGGTCTTATACAGCCAATTCCCTTTGTCGCCATGCAGGACATCCAATTTCCCATCGCTGTCGAAGTCCACAGGGACGATCGAGAAGTAACTTTGTTGAACGTCGCGCGTGCGCCACTTGAATTGGCCGGTCGCGCCGTCGATTGCCATGAGCGCGGTCGCATTGCCGACGTTGCTGCGCGTGATCAGGATTTCCGCTTTGCCGTCCGCATCAAGATCGGCGATGACGGGACCCGAACGGCCGTAGGGAGCATGCTCGTGGTATCGCCATTGCGCGTGGCCCCAAGCGTCGAGGCAATAAACGTTGCCGTTATCGGTCCCAAAGACAATCTCCGGTGCGCCGTCGGCCTCGACGTCGCCGACCGCAATGCCACCCACGCGGAACCGGTCGCCAGTGAAACGCCAGATGGTCTCGCCCGTTGACGAGCAGCAAGTGAGCCAACCGTCGTCGAATCCGTAGAGGATCTCCTTGCCCTTCGAAGGCATGAGGTCGGCAGCAACAATAACTTTGAAGCCTCCGGCAGGCGTGACGCCGGGAATTGTCCAAAGGGTTTGACCGTTTGCGTCGAGACAAACCAGTGTGCCGTCCGCTAGCGCGACGAGAATCTCAGGGGCTCCGTTTTCATCGAGATCGGCAACAGTGGCAGGAGTGGCAAGGGACTGGGGCTGCTTGACGGACCACACAACCGATCCCGCGCCGTCAATTCGAATGACATTGAAGCCTGCGGTGACCACCACGCCTGTGGGAGCGGCTGCGTCGGGGAATAGGGTGGGCGAACCCGCGGACGCATCCAGATCCAAAGTCCATTGCGTCACCGCGTCTTGTCCCCACACTACCGTGGAAAGCAGAAAGGACATAGCCAAGCAAAGACGTTTCATCGGGAAGCATCCTCTGTGACGCACGCGTGCCGGAAGACCCTGCGGGAGCTCTGAGGAATTAGGCAAAAGCCGCATGCACATCTTGGGTTCCTTGAGTCAGCCGTATTCGGATCCATCGACGGCGAAACATGCGTTTGCAGGGCCATGAGAGCGCCTGCCCGAACACCAGTCTCCAGCGTCGAAGCTATCCAAGCGATAGTAAACAAGGACCAACATGGGATCAATGTTTCTCGCATTGTTGTGAAGTGAGTGAAGGCTTCGACAATCGACACCGTGAACGCTACACTGAAGGCAGTGCCGTCACTTGGGAGTGGCGCTCGTGCCGTACGCTTCGGAGGGGGGGCCATGCGACTAATGTCTGGTCTTGCAGTCATGCTTTGCGCATCCGTGTGCGCGTGCGCGGAAGACGCTGTCCGGCACACGGTTTGGTCTGGTTTCAATGCCTGGCTTACGCAAGGGGGAAATGGATTCAGTGTGCCCGCCACAAACACCACGGACTGGAAAGGTTTTGTGGCCGAGGGAAAGCAAATCCGCGGAGAGAATGAAGGCGATTCCTTTGCCTACACCTTCGATCGCGCAGGGACTCTCTATTTCGGAGTGATTCTCAGTGACGACCCCGATGGAGTCGAGCGGCTATCCGCGGCCTTGAATGGAAAGACGCTGGGGGTTATCACTGCCGATCGTTCGGGAGGCATTGCGCTCTGCAGTTTTCCGGGGCCTATTGAAGTGAAGTCGGGAGACCGCTTGACCTTTACCTGCGAGACGTTCGTGGGATACTACCGAATCTCCAAGTTGGTCTTTTCGAAGCGCCCACTAGTGCCGCCGCCGCCGGAATTCGACTACATCGAAGCTCGCAGTGCCGAGCCGGGTTCCGTTAGCGTCTTCTGGACGACGAACATTGCCACGCCCACCGGAAGAGTCGAATACGGCGCCGACGGTTTCACTTCATCGACGCAGTCTGATGCGACCCTTGCGCGAAACCATCGCGTTCTAATCAGCAATCTCGATGCGGATGTGCAGTATCAAGCGCGCATCGTAACGAAGACCGTTGACGGCGTTGAAGCGTCGTCGAAACCGTTCACGATGCGGGGCAGCCCCGCCGTGCCGCCTGTTACGAAGCCGCTGACGCTTCCGTTGATGGTAGGCGAGCCGACGAAAGCTCCGCGAAGAGGCTGGTCGGCGACAGTCGGCATGCCGTTCGCGAAAGGCTCCCTTCGCGACACCCAGGACCTTCGTCTATTTGACGCGCAGGGCAATCCAGTGTCGTTGCAGGCGGACTGCACCTGCCGCTGGCCCGATAATAGCGTGAAGTGGGCAACTCTGACCTTCTTGGCCGACTCTGCGTTGGGCGATTCGACGCCTACCTATCGCTTGGAAGCTCGACTTGAATGGCCCGATGCCCAAGAAATCTCCGAGCCACTTGTACACATTGCCGAGTCGCAGGAGGGCTGGACTCTGACTGCGGACCGCCTCGCGATGGTACTGCACCGGAACGCACCGGTCAGCATCGAAATCAGGGACATCGACTTGGACGGCGATGGCAAGATTGGCGACTCCGAACGAAATGTCTTCTCTTCCAAGGGCACATCCTTAGAAGTCACAACAGACAGCGGAAGGACCGTGACGTGCGGTGCCGTGAGCGAATTCTCCGTAGAGGAGAACGGCTCTTGTCGCGCGGTCTTCTGTTGGTCTGGCGCTTTGGAGGATTCTCCGTGGAGCTACACGATTCGTGCCACGGTGTGGCGTGGACAAACGAACGTCAAGTACGACGTCTCTATCGTGAACAACAGCGTTGATGAGCCGGTCTTCAAAGCCTTGAAGTCGGTATCGTTTTGCCTGTCGGCCGATGAAGGTGATGTGACCGGGTCCGTTGAGGGCCGCCCGATGAGCGCACTATCCGCAGACAAATCCGTGCGCGTTGTCCAGGATCGTGACTACCAGTTTTCTGTAGTTGAAGGTGGGCAGGTCACAACGGGCGAGCGAGCCATAGGTGTCGCAGCATTGGCTGGAGCGCGCACGCAGACGATGCTTTTCCTGTGCGATTTTCGCGAAATGTATCCGAGTGCGCTGGAAGCGACCGTTGACGGAATGCGGGCCGGTTTGATGCCCGAACTGAAGCCGGATACGTATAGCGACGATGAGAGCAAGAAGCGTTTCTCGGTCTGCTATCCCTGGTTTAAGGACGGAGACTACTTGATTCGCTCCGGGCAAATGAACCGGCGCACCCTTTATGTGGCATACGGTGCTTCCGATTCCCATCCTGATGCGGCGCAGTACGCCGCGTGGTTCAACGCGCCGCTTTTTCCGATGGCACCGCCGGAGTATCTATGCGGCACCGGCGTGCTTGGATGCCCCATTTACGCGCGCACTTCCGGCGTGTGGGACGCGTACGAGACGCAATTCGAGCAGGGATTCGCTTTGTTGAATGCCGACCGCGAGAAGACGCATTACTACGGTTGGATGAACTACGGCGATTGGTACGGGGAGCGAGGCAGTAACGCGGGCAACAACGAATACGATCTTGCATGGGCCATGGCCGTGCAATGGATGCGCACGGGCGACCGCCGTTATTTTGAGCGCGGACTTCAAATGGCCCGTCACTATGCGACCGTGGACACGCTTCATGGCACGCCCGCAGCGGAGAAGATCCCATGTTTGGTCTGGCAACATTCGTTCAATCACGTTGGTTCGTGTCAGACACCGCAAGAACTCTTCATGGACGAAAAAGTGTCAGAAGCCGCTACGACCAGCATGGCAGGCTATTTTCAAGGCAAATCCGATCCACAGGGCCACGTTTACGAAGAAGGACTATGGCTCTACGGTCAGTTGACGGGCGACGCGTTTCTGCGCAAGACGGCGGATCGAGTCTGCGATGGTCTTGCCCAATCGCTTACATCGGATTTCGATTTCAGCATCGAACGAGGCGGCGGTTGGCCGCTCATCAACATGACCGCGGCCTGCGAGTTCTCGAGCAATCCCTATTACCTTAACGCGGCTCGCATAATGGTGCAGCGCTGCCTGGAACGGCATGACCCGGTCACCGGCGCGTGGTCGCACACGCCACCGTTGAGTGAAACCAACGGAAAACCGGTCATCGGAGGAAAACCGTTTGCGGCAGGTATCCTCACATACGGGCTGCTGCACTACCTGGAAGTGGAACCGCTGGACCGCCCCGACGTTCGTAAGATGTTGGTGCGATCGGTCGATTGGCTGAAGGACGAAGCATGGATTAAGGACAAAGGTTTCGTCTATATCACGAACGCACCGGAGATCAGAGATTCGCCATCGCTCGGTTACGTCTGCGCGTTAAATGCCGATGCGGTCGCTTTCGCATACGAGGAAACGAAGGACTCCAAGTATCTCGAATTCTGGAAGGAAATGATGGCGAACCACTTCGAAAGACCGAGTGGAGGAATGGGAAAATCATTCTCCCAGAACTTCCGGCAGACGGTGTTTGGGCTGGCGCGCCTTCGCGTTTTGGGAGTTACTCAGTAACCGCTACACATAAAGTCGCGGGCGCGTGGTGTGTCCATGAGGAAGACCACACCGTTCTGCTACAATCCAGTTCTTGGGATCGAGTCGCTCATGGTGCGCGTCGGCGCATGTGTTACGGCTCGGTAAATACGCATCGGGACAACACGACGTTGTTGAGATGAAGCGCCTCTTTCGGTATATAGCCCGCTTGGTGCAGGGTACTGCCGCGTTCAAAAGCGCGGGCAGAGTGTTGCGATACGTCAATTGGCCTCGAGTATTTGTGGGCTATCCCGGCTATCGCGAGCGTATGGTGCGGTCTTTGGTGGCGGCTGCGGCCATTCACGCGGTGCTTGCCTTGGTCGTGCTCGCCATGCCGCGCACGCCATTTGTGCTTGCGTCGACCCCCAGCAGGTTGCCGTTCGTAGTCAATTTGCAGCCGGACGCCGAACCTTCGTTGTTCCCGCCGCCTGCGCCCCCGCCCCCGCCCCAGCCGGAACCGTTGCAGTATGTCGACACGGTTGCGCCGGCCGATGCGCCGGTGAATCCGGAGACGGATCTCATCGCCATACAAGCCTCCAAGGCGCGCGACACGTCGGACTCGAATGGCGAGGGTGCCGCCCCGCAAGTGGATGTGATTGGACAGTCGGACGAACTCCGGGGCGCAACACAGACTCCAATGCCTCCGCCTCCGCCGCCGCAAGCGCCCACTCAACCCGAGGCAAAACCTGAAGCGCCTCCTGCGCCTGATCCGGCCCAGGCGGACGCCGCTCCGAAGGCGCCAGTGCAACAGGCTTTGCCCACCGAAGCCGCGCAGGAAGCGCAAGCGGGGCCTACTCCCGAGCAAGCATCGACAGCCGTTGAAGCACAAGGCGAGGCCATGAAACTGGCCAAAGCGATTGAGCCCACGTTGCCCAATTTGTCGCCGGGCAAGACACAAGGACGTGTGGACGGTGGCGTTAAGAGCAAAGGATTCGTCAGTTTCGAGGCCATGGAGAGCGAGATTGCGCCGTATCTGAAGCTCGTACGCGATCGCGTGGAGAAACGATGGCGCGGGCTGATGCAGGTGCGCTATTCGGGCGCTTCGGAGACGAAAGCGGTGATGGATTGCACGATTTCTCCTGACGGGCGCGTTGTGTCGGTGGAGATTGTCGAACCTGGCTCGTCGGCAACCTATGCGGCATTGTGTAAAGAAGCAATCGAACGTTCGGGGCCGTTCCCGGCGTTTCCGTTCAAAGTGCCGGAAATGTACCGCAACGAGAACCTGGAGATCCGCTGGACGTTCAGTTTTCTATAGACCGTCGAAATCAGAATTCCCGATTCAATTTGGCGTCATCAAGCGCGGCGCGAACTCTTTGTGCAAGAAGGCGTTTCTCGATGGGTTTGTAGAGAAACGCGGATATTCCCAGTTGGCGCGCCATTTCAGGGGTCAGCGCCTCGCTGTATCCAGTCATGATAATCACCGGAAGATCGGGGCGTAACAAGTGCAATTGCCGGTACACTTCTTTACCTGTCATGCCCGGCATCTGCTGGTCCGTGATCACGAGATCGTAGAAACGAGGATACTTCGTAAGATGGCGGATGGTCTCTTGGCTGTTCGTCATTTCAACAATGTCATATCCAAGCCTGCGCAGCATGTCTCCGCAGACGCGTGCCACTTGTGGTTCGTCGTCTAGGATCAGGACTCGTTCAGTGCCCCCCGGGATGGGTGACGTATCGATTGCCTCGTTGGACGTAGTCTCTGCAACGCACGGCAAGAAGACTGTGAACTCACTGCCGCGCCCCGGCTCGCTCTTGACCTGAATGAAACCGCCGTGCGACTTCACGATCCCGTGAACCGTTGCGAGACCCAGGCCGGTTCCTTCGCCTTGCTTCTTCGTTGTGAAGAACGGATCGAAAATTCGATCGGCGATTTCGGGGGCGATGCCGCAACCCGTATCGGACACGACTACCTTGAGATAGTGTCCGTCCGTCGAAGTATAGTCAGACGCAACTTGGATATCCTGAGCCGAGCATTCCGCTAGCTGGATCTTGAGCACCCCAGGCCGTTCGCCAATAGCTTGATAAGCATTGGTGCAGAGGTTCATGAGGACCTGGTGAAGTTCCGTCGGATCACCAAGTACGCATCGATTGGTCTTGCAGATAGAGGTGTTTATTTCGACGCTCGTGCTCACGGTAGAGCGCAGCAGTTTTGAAGTTTCGCGCACCAGCAAGTCCACGCGTACCGGCTTGCGTTCCTGTTCTCGTTTTCGACTAAACGTCAAAATCTGCTGCACGAGGTCGCGCGCGCGAATGACGGCCTGACGAACTTGAGCAAGGTCCTGCAAAACTCGCCTGCGATCGTCCAGGCTGTCTTCTATCAGCTCTGTATAGCCCAGGATGGCGGCAAGGATGTTGTTGAAATCGTGGGCGATCCCGCCCGCGAGTGTGCCGATTGCCTCCATCTTCTGAGCCTGCCGAAGGCTTTGCTCGAGACGCAACTGCTTGGTGACGTCGCGTTGCACGGCTACGAAATTCCGTATCTGTCCGCCAGCGTCATTGACGGGTGCGATTGTAAGTTCTTCTTCGAAAAGCACACCGTCTTTCCGCTTGTTGGTAATTAGACCGGACCAGACTTTGCCTTCAAGGATGGTGTTCCAAAGGTCTTGGTAGAATTCGGCATCATGCCGTCCACTCTTGAGTATGCGCGGATTCTGACCAATGGCTTCATCAAATGAGTATCCGGTGACCCGGGTAAACGCGGGGTTCACGTACTCAATGGCGCCGCACTTGTCCGTTATGACAATGACTTCCGGCGCTGCCTTTATTGCTGCGTCGAGCCTGGCTCTGTCTGCCTCCGCCTGTATCCTCTGGGTGATATCGAGCACCACACCTTGAATGACGGAAGGTCTTTTGTTGTCGTCGTAAAAGCACTTGGCAACGCACTTGACCCAGCGGATCTCGCGATCCTTCCGGCAAATGCGGAGCTCAAGCGAGGATGCAGAGATACGTCCTCTCTTGAGTGCGATGAGTTCTCTCAAGAAGGCCTTCTTGTCGTCGGGATGGACGACGTTCTCCAAGCGTACTCTGCCGGTAAGAAAGTCTTCGTCGGAATAGCCGGTCATTTCACTGACCAGCCCGTCGAAAAGCGTCGGCTTGAAACCATCCCACATCACGCTGAACGCAATACCTTGGAAGTTCTCTAGAAACGAACGGTATTTCTGCTCGCTCTTTCGCAGAGCTTCCTCCGCGCTTTTTCGCTCCGAGATGTCCAAAATCAGCGCGACTACGACCGAACTGTGAGTAGCCTCATCCCGCAGTGCAAAGAGCGTCACGTCGCACCAGCACAAGTCGCCGTTCTTTCGGAGATAGCGTTTCTCCGTACGATACCGATCGCACCCCCCCTCTTTGAGAAGGGACATATACTTGTCTGTTTCTGCCCGATCTTCCGGATGCGTAACGGAGTGGTTGGACAGCTCCCTGAGCTCTTCTAGGGTGTATCCGAGAATGTCTTCATAGGCTTTATTGCATTCCAGAAAACGGCCATCAAGGTCGACAACCGCCCATGCCACGATGCCGCTGGTCATAAAGACGCGACTGCTAAAATCGTGCAAGCGCCGATCTCCGGGATCCTGGCCGACAGGAAGGGAGTGATTTGATTCCAGGGAAGGACTCCGGTGTGCAGTCGGACTGGCGTCCTGTGATTGGTGGGTATTGGCGGCGGAATTTTCGGGTTTGCGCGAGTAATCGCGTTTGGCAGTCATGGAAAAGCCTCACAGAAACTTGGCTGTTTAAATATTCCCAACTATGCCGTTTAGGGCATAGATCTGTCAAGAAATGGTGTCCGAGACGAGGAGATGACTCATCCGGCGTGCACGAGAGAGGAGCCGCTGAACGGACGCAGCAGCCGGTGCTGTGTCTATCCCCACAGTAGTGGAATCTGGCCGCAGGAACCGGTGAATTTCTCCTTCCGGAACGGTTGATACCTGTGTTGCCAGGGGATAGTATGATTGATAGAACCGGCCAATTGGCTCTGTCTGGGGGGTACCCCAATCCATGGAGGAGCACGTCGTGGAATCAAAGCCGTTTTCGACCAACAGTCAACCTACCCGCCGTCAGTTTCTAAAGACAACAGGGGCCGTCGCTGCGGGCCTAACGCTGGCGCAGTCTGCGGTGAGTCAGGCGCCCGTTGAGAAGCTCGCACTCAACGGCGGCCCGAAGGCCGTCACCAACCCAAACCCGGAGGCATCTCACTGGCCGCGCTATGGCGAAAAGGAAGAGCAGGCAGTGCTTGAGTTGGTGCGCAGTCCCGGGTACTCCCCTTTGGACGAGCTTGAGAAAGACTGGTGCAGTCATTTCGGGTATCCATTCTGCAAGGCGCACTGCAACGGTACGAGCGCGCTGGCATCGATGTTCTTCGCCCTGAACCTGCCTCCCGGCAGCGAGATTATGGTGCCGAGCTATACGTTCTTCGCGACCATTCTTCCGATGCGATTGTTTGGATACGTACCGGTGTTTGTGGACATCAATCCTCGCACACTGAATCTCGATTTGGAGGATGCGAAGAAACGCCTCACGCCGAACACGAAAGCCATCCTGCCCGTACACTGGATCGGGTTGCCCGCGGACATGGACCTCATCTGTGATTGGGCAAAGGAGAAGGGACTCATCGTCCTTGAAGACAGCGCGCACGCGCACGGCGCCAAGCTGAAGGACAAGTACACGGGATCCTGGGGCAAGATGGCCATTTTCAGCTTCCAGACATCGAAGCCACTACCAGCTATTGAAGGTGGTATGGGCGTGTATCAGGATGCGGAAGACCATGCGCGCGCGACCGCGTTCATGGACTATCAAATCGGAGGCGTCGCCAAGGAGAATCCGTACTTCAAGTACAAGGGTTCCGGTTTGGGACTGAAATTCAGGATGCACCCGATGGCCGCGGCGCTGGCGCGCTGCCAGCTTGTCGATCTTGAAGCACGTAACGCAGCGGGCGCCAAGCAGGTTCGCGCGTTGAACGATGCGCTGATTCAACTGCCAGGTCTGTATGAGCAGTCGAGCGGACGCAAAGACATGCAGCGTCTTCATTACTCGTGGAACATGCTGTTCATCGATGAGAAGGAAGCGGGCATGACTCGCGAGGCCGCCGTGAAGGCATTAAAGGCGGAGGGCGTGAATGCCGACGCCTTGCACTATTTGCCGCAACATACGTGCGCGGTATACCAGGAAGACGAGTGGTGGCATCACAAACCGGTTATTCCCGAATTGCCGGGAACCGACCAGGCGAACAATACGTGTATTGCGCTCCCGTATTGGACCATGGACGTGCCCGAGATGGTCGAGCAGTATACGAAAGCGTTTCAGAAAGTGTGGGCGCACCGCAAGGAACTTGCGTAGTGTGCCTGCTTTTTGGTGTTTGAGGGGAACTGAGCGGCGCCGGGCGCGTGAGGCACTCGGCGCCTTCATGTAACAGGAGTAGTGGAACGATGAATAGAGCGGCTTTGCGTTTTTCCGGTGTGGCGGCGCTTGTCGCGCTTGCGTTGCTTTCGTGTGCGGGTTTGCCTGTGCAGGCAGATGACGCGGGGAATCCCCTCGCGGTGCGTTTGGCGAGCTACGGCAAATTTCAAGATACAGCGTGGGAACATCTGCCAACACTGGGTATTCACTACATCTTCTTGAATGTGCCCAAACCGGACCAGATCGACGAAATCACGAAGAAACTCGCGGATCACAAGCTCACAGCGCTCGTGATGCGCGGTGAAACCGATCTTTCGAAGGAAACGTGTGTAGATGAACTCGGTGTGCAGTTGGCGACGTGCGCGAAGATGGACGTGAAGTACATGTTCATCTCCGCGAAACGTAATGATGCGCCAAAGGAAGTGGTCATAGAGCGGCTTCGCAAAGCGGGCGATATCGCCAAGAATTACGGCGTGACCATTACGCTCGAAACGCACCCGGATTTGGGAACGAACGGCGACGTGCAGGTTGAGACCATGAAAGCGATCAACCATCCCAACGTCCGCGTGAACTTCGACACGGGAAACATCACCTACTACAACAAGGGTGCGGATGCCGTGGCAGAGCTGAAGAAGAGTATCGACTACGTCGGAACGGTCGAGTTCAAAGATCACGACGGCGGGTTGGAATCGTGGGTGTTCCCCGTGCTTGGCCAAGGGATTGTGAAGTTTCCGGATGTGTGGAAGGTCCTGCAAACGAAGGGTTACAAGGGGCCGATCACAATCGAGTTCGAAGGCACGAAGGGCGTCGAGTTGACCGAAGAACAGACGAAAGAAGCAATTGCGGGGTGCGTCAAGTACGCGCGTTCGCTTGGCGCGACTAAATGAGTTCCTTTGGCACAGGCACGAAGCCGGCAATTGCTCGCGAGGGGGAGTGAGTACCATGGAGAATTCCGTTTACCGAACGCTTGAGTTTCCCGACTACGCCATGTTGGTCGGTTATTTTGTGCTGATGCTGCTGATCGGGGTCTACTTTTATCGCCACATGCGGGAGATGAAAGACTACTTCTGCGGGGGTAATGCAATTCCCTGGTGGTTGAGCGGCGTCTCCTTCTATATGACCAGCTTCAGCGTTGCCGCGTTCGTCTTCTACCCGTCTGTCTGTTACCGGCATGGTTGGGTTGGGGTGACCTTGCTTTGGGTCGCAGTGCCAGCAGCGTTGTTCAGTGCATTGGTGTTTTCCAAGTCGTGGCGGCGCGCGCGTATTCACAGCCCTGTCGAGTATCTGGAGACGCGCTATGGGGCGGCGTTGCGGCAGGTATTTGCGTGGCAGGGCGTGCCGGTGAAGATTATCGACGACGCCATCAAACTGTTTGCAACTGGGAAGTTCATCTCCATTTGTGTGGGAATGGATATCAAATGGTCGATTCTCGGTGCTGGCGGCATCATGTTGATCTATACGTTCATGGGGGGGCTTTGGGCCGTTGCCGTGACCGACTTTATTCAGTTTGTCGTGCTGTCCGTGGGCATCCTGGTCGTATTGCCGCTGTCCATTAACAAGGCAGGTGGACTGACGGCCATTTTCGAGAACTCTCCCAAAGGATTCTTCGATCTGACGGGAGGCGATTTTGGATGGTCGTACGTGCTGCCGCTGGTCATCTTGTACAGCCTGGCGTGGAGCAGCATCAACTGGTCCCTTATTCAGAAATACTATTGTGTGCCGAAAGAGAGAGATGCGCGTAAGGTCGGCCTATTGGTTGTCGCACTATACGTAATAGGGCCTCCGCTGATGTTCTTTCCGGCAATTGCAGCGCATGGCTTCATCCCGGACCTTAAGGATGCCGGCGACGTTTACCCGGCCGTCTGCTCGATGCTCTTGCCCGCGGGAATGCTGGGATTGGCAATCGCCGCGATGTTTGCCGCTACGATGTCGACACTCAGCGGCGACTACAACGTGTGCGCCAGTGTGTTGACAAACGACGTATACAAGCGTCTGTTCCGTCCAAAAGCATCCGAGTGGGAATTGGTGCAGGTAGGCCGTTTGATGACACTGCTCGTGGGAGTGATTGCCTTGGGCGCGGCCTTCCTCATGTCGCGCGGCAAGGCCGAAGACCTCTTCCGCATCATGGTCACCTTGTTTGGGGTGGCAACGGCTCCCGTTGCGGTCCCGATGTTGCTCGGACTGGTATCACGTCGAGTGACCAGCTTGAGCGCCATGGTCGGGTTCATCGCTGGGCTTTCGCTAGGTTTGGGCTTGTTCTTTCTCTCACGACATAAGGCCGATGTGGCGCTACTCGGGTTCCTGCAGTGGAAGCCTGCTACCGAAGATGTCATTTTCTTTGGCACCACGTGGAAGATGGAGATCTTCATGTTCATCAGCACCACCATTGTGACGTACTTGACCATGATCGTGGTGAGTCTTGCCAAGCCGATGACCGCTGATGAGCAAAGCCGCTGCGACGAATTCCAGAAGCGTTTGTCCACTCCGATAGGCGAACTTCCGGGCGATACCGTTCAGAGCGGGACTATGATGTCGCCGTTTCGAATTGTGGGAATTTGTACGATCTTGATTGGAGTGATGATGCTGGCCTTGATTCCGTGGCTTTGGGGGTCACCGGCAATCAAGTGGAATATCGGCCTGGGGGCCGCGCTCATAGCCATCGGAGTTGGGGCGATGTTCTTGCCGCAAGCTGATAAGACAGCAGCCTGACCGCATTGGATGTGTGTGTTGCTGCGTCCCTGTATCTTCAAGGTGCAGGGACGCGTTCTTGTTTAACCGAGCCCGTGCTCGCGCAATTTGGCGACGCGTTCCCCGCTCTTTGCATTCTCAAGGGCCGCTGCAAAATGAGTGTCAAAAGGAACGAGCAATTCACGCAATCGGTCGGCCCTTGCTCCCTTGATAATAGGCGCGCCACATAGTTGATCTATCATTCCGCGGAATTCCGCGTAGTCCTGATCGATGCCTTCCACGCGATAGTGAACTGGACGTGACGCGTCCGTTAAGCCTTTCGCGAGTTCCTCGACAGCAGGCAGCAGGCGTCCCTTCTGTGCCGGCACAACCGTCTCCAGCAATGCGAGGAAGAGAATCCGAAAGAGCATGTCCGCGACGCACTTGCCTGTCCTGCGGCGAAACTCGCGATACGTGATGATGGTCGCACTGAAGTGGACGATGCGGTTGGCCCCTTCCGCGACACGTATCTTCCCCGACTTGAAATCGAGATACTGCGCGTAGAGTAGCGTGTCGAACATGATTGGGCCGTGAGGCGTTTGGTGGAGCATAGCTTTCGCGTTGCCGGGAAGACGCGACCGGATCCACCGGTTTGAGAACATCAACTCCCACGTGCCCGGCAAGCTGTAGCCAATCTCGGTGAAGGACGGGTCCCATCGAGATTCCACGCCCAACGTATATAGTCCGCCTTCAACACATTGCCTATACTGTTGCTCAAGGAACTCCGCGTCGAGGAAGAAGCTGTCGGAGTCGTGCAGGAATATGTACTGGGCCGTCGCGCAGGATGCACCTTTCACGATGGTCATCCAATGCGAGCCGCTGACACCCAACTTGCGGCTAACCAGGCGATCCTTGGGGCCAATCTCGACGAACTGAATGCGCGGGTCTGTGAACTCCGATACGACGTCGCGTAATGCAGCACCTCCATCTTCGCCGTTGCCGTCGGGAATGACCAGGATTTGACGGCAATGGGCAGTGTCCATGGATGCCAAACCCTCGAGAGCAAAGCGCAAGAGGAACGGCATGTCCATCGGCATGGGCAATAGCACGGAATACCCTTCTTCTTCCCTGGGGAGGTGTCGCCAATGCGGGTAGAGAGAGTAGAGCACTGCCCTTCGCAAGGGTCGTAACAAGGATTTGAGCACGATACTCACGAGGTCCTTTGTTGTGTGTAGAAACCCAGATGCATTATGCAGCAGCCGGGTCACGCGTTCCATTTTCCCAGGAAGTCCGTTCGTAAATGACTTAAACTCACTAAATCCGGTGGGTTACATGTGTTGAGACTCAATAGGTTGTGTGAAAAGTAGGTTTTTAGACTTGACCAACAGACTTCGATTCGCTAGTTTAGAGACAGATAAACGATGTTATTCGGCATATGTGCTGCAACTGCTTCGTCATATGCTTGGGCATAATTCTATGTGCCGGACCTACCGGCAGATGTTGGAAAAGGAATCCATCGAATCCTCATGCGGGCCGCACAATATAGAAGGCTAGAGTTCGAAGGCGAGGCGTTAGACCAGATTTCGGGGTCTAACCGATTTCGGGTTGCCCCGCGGGCAAGAACCACGCACTCGAATTCGAGCTTCTTGGCTGTGATCGTTGTTACCGTATTTGCCGCCTCGCTTCTGGCGGGCGCCTACACGTTCCGTTCCTCCATTTTTGGCGTGGAAGACAGGGCGATAACGGCATTCTCCATGACGCTTCTCAAGAGTCTCTCCGAGAACCGTCTTGAAGATGCCCTGGCCGTGTGCCCGGAGGGTAGTAGCGCGGGCCAACTGCTGTATGAAGAGGAACGGCGTGTGTTCAAGCCGGGAGAGCAGGTAGAGACAGCCGCGACGCCCGAAGCGGCCCAAAAGCGCATCGACGGGCTTGCCCTCCTGCGTAAGGAACTTGAGTCCCAGGGTGTGTCGTGGTCGGACGTTCGTCCTGTGGCGTTTGGCGGTGTGCGCGCGCGCGTGTTAGATCCGCAACGGATGCGCGCAGCGGCCACCGCGCTAACCGGAAACATCTTCTTCTCGAGCGGGGGCCGTGTTTTTGCCGTTGAAGTGTCGGCATGGCGTTGCGATGGGCAGTATGTGTTGCTCGATGTGTGGCAAGGCGCTGCGTTGCCCACGGACGCCAGTGATGTCGGCGCCTATTCGAAAGAGCAATACCGGGAGTTTCAGAAAGAATCCGGTGCGGACGGCGAAGGCGCCGAAATCGAGAGAGCCAAGCACATTTACGTGCGCATGCCATCGTGATTGCTGGGGCGATACGGTAGTCTCTTTCTACGCTCTCTCAGACTCAGGGTCCCAATTCGGAAGCCGCTTCTGATTAAACGCCGCAATTCCCTCTACAGCCTCTTGCGAAGCGCGCGCCAGCTTGTGATGTTCGAGCGCGTAAGCGAGGTCGGCATCCACGGGTCGGGGCCACATTTCGCGGAGCATGGCCTTCGAATGCGCAATAGCTCCGGGCGCACCTTTCAGCACGGCCTTTGCCAAAATAGAAGCTTGTTCGACATGCGTTCCGGCAGGAACTACCCGGTTAACCAGGCCCATTTCAAGAGCGCGATGTGCGGTAACCAGTTCGCCAAGCACGAGTAGTTCCCTGGCGTCACGCTCCCGCATCTGCCTCCGCATAAACGTCATGACGAGTCCCGCAACGAGACCTCGCCTGACCTCGGGGTAGCCGATCTTGGTGTCTTCCGATGCGATCACGAGATCGCACGCGGACATAATCCCCGCACCCCCGGCGATAGCCGCGCCATGCACGGCAGCGATGGTAACCGCGCGCGATTCGGAGATGGTCTTAAGCGTACGCGCTACGAGTTCTGCCGACGTATGCGCCAAGTCGCGTTGCTGCGATTCCTTTAGATCAAGCCCTGCGCAAAAGACAGGACCCGCGCCCGTTATGATAATGATTCGTTGCGACTCGTCCGCATTGGCCGTATCCAGCGCGTCGCAAAACGCTTCCATCACCGGGATGCTGAGCGCATTTCGGCGCTCGGGACGATTCAGCGTCAACACCACAATCCCGGTTTTCGGATGTTCGGTAAGAACCGGCGAGTTACTCATGTTTACCGTGAGCCTCGGGCGCCTGCCGGCGCCTTAAGACACGCTTCATGCATTCCTTCTTCAATCTCAATCGGCATTTCTAACGCCACCTGACCCACGGCTTTGCCCTGCGCGTCTACCCGCAGCGAACGGCTGCCCCCTCCCGCCAGAACTTCTGGCAAGACGAAGTTCAACGTGTTCAGGTTGGGGACCTCGTACCGTTTCACTTTCTCGCAACCCATGGGTTTGAAGAAGGCCTCGACGCGATCCGCCGTCAGGTAACTGCGCAGAAAATCGTAGCCGTCTTGCGTGTAGGCGAAGATACCCAGGGTGGCCGCCGCGCCCTTATCGCCGGAGCGCGCGTGTGCAATTTCGCCAAGGCGGATGGTGATACTGGGCATCGCGGGTTCCTCTCCAATTCGCAAGATTTGTTTGCTGAATCCCCATACAGGGAGCAACACCCTGGTCTGCTTTGAACCAGAGCCCCAGGAAACGAAAGAACCGATCGGAAGCCAACACTACAGCCACTTGATTGTATCGCATCGCGTCGGCCGAGGAAACTTGGACTCTTGGGAGTGGCGGGGACGAAGCGGTTGTGCGTGTAGGGGCGTACATTTGAGGATGAAGTCATGAAGCACCACACATTAGGGGAAGTAGGGTTCACAACCGATTGAAGTTGAACGAGCATTCGTCTCTTGGGGGACCGCCATGGACGCATATCTTTTCCAAGACCATCGTTTCGCGGATGAGCCGCCCCGCCTGCACGCTAACCAGTACACGCGGCGCGCGCACACTTGCTTGCTCACTGGATGGGGGATAGAATTCAGCTTTCCTGCGTGCGGGGCTTGTGAGTTTGCCTGGGATTGTGTAAGGCATTGGTTATCGAAAGGGTTTGCGTCATGGCGGAGAAGTTTCGAGCGGCGGTGATTGGTTGCGGGGCGATTTCCGAGCGATTGCATGTGCCGGATTATGCGGTGTGTCCGGAAGCGGAGATTATCGCGTTTTGCGATCCACTGGTATCGAAAGCGCGGGAATTGGCGCAGCAGTTCGCGCCCCATGCGCGCGTCTATTCGAATTACAGGGAGATGCTGAAGAAGGAGAAGCCAGATGGCGTGACTGTTGCGCTTCCGAATTACCTGCACGCTTCCGTGACCATCGATGCATTAAAGGCCGGTTGCCATGTGCTGGTGGAGAAGCCCATGGCATGTAACTCCGCCGAAGCGAAGGCGATGGTAGAGACCGCCAAGAAAATGAAGAAGCTGCTGATGGTGAACCAGAGCCAACGGAGGTTTCCGGTCCATCGAAAGGCAAAGGAAGTGCTCGATAGCGGAATCCTCGGGAAGATTCTCCACGTTACGGGGCAGTTCGGTCATGAAGGACCCGAGAACTGGAGCCCGACGGGCAAGTGGTTCTTCCGCAAGAAGGAAGCGCGATTCGGCGCAATGGCCGATCTCGGAGTCCATAAGGCGGACCTCATCCGCTTCCTGACCGGCAAAGAGATTTCGAAGGTATCGGCGTACATGGCGAACATTGAGAAGAAAAACTCGACTGTCGATGACAACTTGGTGTCGTGCTTCACGTTTGAGGACGGAACGGTGGGCACGTTGTGTGCTTCGTGGACGGTAAAGGGAATGGACGCGTCATACACCATATTCCATTGCGCCAACGGGACGCTCCAGGTCGCGTTGCAGGAAGAAAAGCCGCTTGTGGCTCGTCTTGTGAACCCTGCGTGCGAAATCGTGTTTGAGATACCGGCTCCGCTGAACCACTATCCGGGTTCGTGGGGCGTTGACGTGAGCGGCGGGTTCGTGCGCGCGGCGCTGGGACTCGAGAAACCGTATTGTTCGGGCGAAGAGGGGCGCAAATCGTTGGAAGTCATTCTGGCGGCAGAGAAGTCCGCGCTTACGGGCCGATCCGTTGCAGTGAAGCCCTGAAAGGGACAGTGCGCATGAAGCAAATGACAGTTGCGCTGGGCAAGCGCGCCTATCCGATCACGATTGGCGAAGGCGCGATTGAATGTCTGGCGGAGACACTTACCTCACTGGGCGCAAAGGGGACGGTGGCCGTTGTTACGGACACGAACGTGGCGCCGCTGTATGCCGATTTGGTGGCGGACGCAGCAGACCGCGCGGGTGTGCACGTGCGCGTGTGCGCGATGGCCGCCGGTGAAGAGCATAAGCGGCTTTCCCAGATAGAATTCCTGTGCGGTGAGTTTCTGCACGGCGGGCTGGACCGATCCAGCGTGGTGGTTGCCTTGGGCGGCGGCGTGGTGGGAGACGTCGCAGGCTATGCGGCGGCATCGTTCATGCGCGGCGTTCGTTTCGTGCAGATCCCGACCACGGTCGTGGCGCAGGTCGATTCCAGCGTCGGCGGCAAAACGGGAGTGAATCACCCCCTGGCAAAGAACATCATCGGCGCGTTTCACCAGCCTTCCGCGGTGATCGTCGATTTGAACTTTCTGCGTTCGCTTCCGGATCGCGAGTTGCGCGCGGGCCTTGCTGAAGTGATTAAGCACGGTATGATTGCCGATGCGAACTTGTTCGAGTACATGGAGAACAATGCGAAGGCGTTGCTTCAGAAGGACCTCGCAGCACTCGAGTATCCGATTGTGCGTTCGTGCGAGATTAAGTCGGAAATTGTCGTTGCGGACGAGCGCGAGCACGGTGTGCGAGCGAACCTGAACTACGGCCACACATTCGGGCACGGAATTGAGGCCTCGTCGGGGTATTCGACGTTTCTGCATGGCGAAGCGGTTGCGCTCGGCATGCACGCGGCAGGCATGCTGTCGCGTGAACTCGGACTGGTTGATGCGGGGTTCGTGGAGCGGCAGCGCGCATGCATCGCATCGTACGGGCTCCCGGTAGTCTGGTCCGAAATACCGATTGAGCAGACCTTGGAAGCGATGAAACACGATAAGAAGGCACGCTCCGGCACGCTGAAGTTTGTGGTTGCGGACTCGGTCGGGCATGTCGTGCATCGCACGGACATCACGCCGGACCAAGCGCGGCGTGCGCTTGAAGCGTTGCGTGGGTAGCTAGATAACCTGAGGACGACGTATGCCGTTCGGTGGCGAGAATGCGGAGAGTTATTACGACGAAGGCTTGACGGCGGGCATGAAGGGGGAGTTGGGCCGGGCGGCGAAGTGCTTCGAGAAGGCAATTCGCCTGGACAACTCGTACGCGGCGGCTTATCACCAACTGGGAAAGGTCTGCCTGAGGATGGGAGACCCGCAGCGAGCGATCGACCTCATTGCTCAGGTAGTCAAGAAGAAGCCTGCGCAAGCGGCGCCTCGCCTGGATCTGGGATATGCGTTTCTGGCAGCGGGGCAGCCGCAGGAGGCCCGCAAAGAATTTGAGCAGTTGTTGGGCATGGACCCGTCGAACGTGCGCGCAACAATGGGTCTGGCGCAAACATATTTCGCTGACTGCAACTGGGATATGGCGGTGCGCGAGGCACAAGCCGCGGTTGCCAGCGGAGGCTCCAATTTCGCCGCTCTGTTTCTATTGGGACGCGCGGCGAAATTCGCGGGCAATCTCCTGTTGTCGAACTCGTCGTTGGAATCGGCGGACAAGTTGCTGCAAAAATCCGTTGAATTGAACCCCGACCAGCCGGAGGGGCACTATCTTCGCGGTGAGGTGTATTTTGCGCGGGACGACTTTCCGAAAGCACTGGAGCACTATCGGGCTGCCGACGATCGTATTGGCGAGACTGAGTCGGACCGGTACTTTACGGCCTTCGGGGAGAGTTTCACGCAGTTGGATGTCCTTGCCAAGCAGGGCATGTGTTACGAGCGATTGGGCAGGGCGGACCGCGCGAGAGAGATTGGCGAACGCATTGTGGCGCGCAATCCGGACCATAGGCTTGGCCAGTCGTTGCGGAACAGCCAATAGAAGGGTAGCCGCGCTTAGAGTGATGACGAGGGCCGGCGATAACGAGAAGGACGCGGGTCTGCTATGGGCGACGTAAACGTCCAATTGGTGCGCGAATTCTTCGAGCTCAATCTGTTTCAGGTCATGACGAATTGGCAGCAGACCTCGCGGCGCTTGCGTCCGGGAGAGAATGCCGGCCAGCTCTTTGTTCAAAACACCAATCCCGGTCATCCGCGTGAATTGCCATTCTTGCTGCATCCCGCAGACCTGCCACCAATTGAGCGGGCGGTGGTCGAAGTGCGCGCATGGCATGGAGACCGGTTCTATCCGTCGGTAATCGAAGCCAATCCGGTGCTTTCGAGCTTCGTTTCGGATGAATCGCTGGCTCTGGCGCGAGACCTTTTCGGCGGGCAGCCGTTTCGCACCATTCTGGTTCTTTCCGAATTGCCCGCTTCCTCGGAATTGCGCGCGCGGTCGCTTCACTTATTGCAGCAGACCGGCGTGGGCCATGTCTTCGAATTCCCGCTGGTCCTTCGCGACCTCATAGACAAAGTGGACGAAAGCGGCAATTACGGTGCGTCGGCAACGCTGCAGACGTTGCGCTTGCTGAAGCGATACAAGCTCGTCCGGCACCAGCAGATGGAATTCGCATTTCCGCTGGGGTCGCAGAGTGTGGATGTCTCTGTTCGAATGGACGCCGCGATTGAAGAGGAGGATGACCAGCAGGAGTAGCCCGCAATTTGCACCGGCGCGATTGAGCGCCGACGCAAATTGCTCACGTGCAAAACGTTGAGGTTATGCCATGAGGATTTCTCGCGAACACACTCTGTTTTCGGAGAACCGCTTTGTTTTTCGCCGCAAGTCTCGTAAACACAATGCTTACGAGAGAGGTTCAAGTGTGTTCGTGAGAAATCCGGGGTAGGCTGTCCGAAATTCGTTTATGCAGAATGCACTGACGTTGCCGTTGCGGTCCCATGAATGACGTGACCGGAGTGGCGCGGTTTATTGGTCGGGGATTCACAATTTAGGAGAGGGATTACAATGGCTGCTGCAGGAACTACTGAGGCGCCTGCGCCGGGGCGCAAGCTGGCTGTAGACGTGTTGCGTGGGTTTGTCATGTTCTGGATTATTGGAAACGACTCTTACAGCGAAGCGTTCAAGGCGATCAGTCCCACGGGAATCGCGGGCTTCTTGTCACGGCAATTGACCCATCCCAAATGGGAAGGATTTGTCTTTTACGATGTGATCTTTCCTACGTTCTTATTCGTTATTGGTATCTCGATTACCTTGTCCCTGGACAAGATTATCGCCAATGAGGGACTAACAGGCGCCTATAAGCGCATCTTCCGGCGTTTCCTGCTAATGTTCTTTCTGGCCTTCATTTACGACGAGGGGTTCGCGAAGATTCACGAAGAGGATGTCTTGTGCGGCGTGATGCAGCGCCTCGCTTTGTGTTACCTGTTTGGAAGCCTTATCTACTGCCACGTGAAGAGTCCACGCGGGCTCTTGATTACCTTTGTAATTCTAGTTGGCTCGTATTGGGCGTTGATGTCGTTTGTGCCGATTCCTGGCCGCGATACGGTATCGTTCCTGCGCAGGGAGAATTGGAATGACTACATCAACATGACCTTCAATCCGTACCACGATTCCGATCCGGAAGGTTTCCTGAGCACGATTCCCGCAGTTGGCTCGTGCATTATTGGCCTGCTCGTTGGACTGTTCCTGAAGAACAAGACGGTTCCGGAACAGAAGAAGGTCTGGTATCTCTTAGGCGCCGGCGTGGTGATGATTGTGCTGGGTTATTTGTGGTCCTTTCAGTTCCCCATCATCAAGCGAGTGTGGTCGCCTTCCTATGTGTTTGTCGCGGGAGGGTGCAGCCTGCTCTTGCTTGCGTTCTTTCAGCAGCTACTGGATATCTGGAAGGTGCGGACGACGCTCTTTACGCCGTTTCTGTGGCTTGGAAGCAACGCCTTGGCCGTCTACATGGCCGTGAACCTGGTTTCATTCGAGAGCATCGCGGAACGATTGGTGGGCGGCCCCATTGCCGATGCGGCCGGACGCTTCGGGCCGATGTTGATTACGGTTGTGTCGGTGGCGCTGAGCCTTTGGCTGACGAAGTTCCTCTATGATAGGAAGATCTTTATTCGCGTATAAGTGCTGGCGTCTACTTTGAAGACGTTGCCAGGAACTTCTGCAGATCTTCGAGGGTCGGGTCCAGTATGTCCGTCTGAGCGAGGGACGCGCCGTCGCGAATGACATAGAAGCGCGGCGGTTCCGTGCCGATGAGACTCATGAATTGAAGGGCCTCAATGGCCTTCAACGGGAAATGGGGATCTGTCAGTGTGCGAAACTCTTCCATTTCTTCTTCCGTTCCGAGCATCAAAGACACGATTGGCAGAGCATCCGGCTGTTCCGCAAGCTCATTCAGCACGGCAACTGCAGCTTGGCAGTGTTCGCAGGTAGCGCTCAGCATCGCAACCAGGTATTCGTCTTTGCCGAGGTCGTAGGTCATTCCCTCGTCTTCGATTACGTATGCAGCAAAGGGTTTGTCCGCGGAGGTGGGCTTGGTGGGAGGCGACTCCGGGGCGGGCTTGCCGAATGCGGCAGACACGGCGACGACAACGACACCAAGAACCCCCAAGGCATAGCCGACGCGCGTAGGTCCGAGGCGTGTCGGGCCTTCGGAGGTTTCGCGTTTCTTAAGCAACGGAATTAGGCCTGCGACAACCATAGCCAACAGGACGACGTTCTTTCCGATCGAGACTCCGGGTCCCATTTTTATGTAAGCGCCAAAGCAACCGCAATCCTTGAGACCTTTGAAGGCCCACGCGTAGGCGATGAGTGCGGTAAAGCCAACTAGGAGGCCGCCGGTCGCCAGTAGGACTAAGCCACGTAATCGCAGGCCCATGAGCAGCGCGGTGCCGAACGCCATTTCGACGCACACCATCGTGTTTGCCACGAGGGGAACCAGAGTGGGTTCGCGCACGACCCCGTAATAACTGACTTGAACGGCAAAGGCGTGCAGGTCGAGGGCTTTGGTGACAGCGCTGAAAATGAACACCGCGCCGAGGAGTATTTCGATTGCTCGTAAGTATTTCATGGCCGTATTGTGGCAGAGAGACACGGTGGGGCTCAATTCTCGGACGGGACGAGCCAGTGTAGTGAATCGCAACTAAGGCAACATATTGGTCGACCTAAGGAAAGAGTCAATAGCGGCGGAAAACAGGGACTGACACAAGCGCAGCGAAGCGGAGACGTGTCTGTCCCAGTTTTCCGCCCCCAAAAACAAGATGCTATCGATATGAGTCGCTCCACTGGAGATATTGAACCTTGACAGGCAGTTGCGCGTCTCTACGGCGAAAGGCAGAAGAATCGACGTGCGAACGAAGCTGGAAATAGAGAGCGAACTTTGCCTCTTGCGCTGGCGGCAGGGGGAGGGGCATGCGTTCGAGAGGCTGGTCCGCCTGTGGGAACGGCGTTTGTTTTACTACATCCGGCGCATCGTCGTTGCCGAGGAGGATGCGTGGGATGTGCTTCAGGAGGTTTGGACCGCAGTGTGGCGGCAGGGGGCCGGGTTACGCGACGTAACGGCATTTCGCAGTTGGGTTTATCGGATTGCGCACAACTGCTCGGTGAGCCATCTGCGGCGGACCTCCCGTTGCGAGGCGCTTGAGGGAGTGCTGGACGAGCCGCTTTCGGGCGAGGATGTGACTTTTGATAGGGACGAGGCGGCACGGATTCATGCGGGGCTCGAGCAACTTCCATCGGGTCATCGCGAGATACTCACGCTGTTCTTTCTGGAAGAGTTTTCTCATGCCGAGGTTGCGGAGATCCTAAATATCCCCGTTGGCACGGTGAAATCCCGGCTGTACTACGCAAAGCGCGCGTTGCGGGAGCGGCTGGATTCGGAGACGACGTCATGAACAGACAATCGTTCGCGGAGCAATTGCTGGCGCAGGAAACAACGTCGTCAGAGTGGGAACTCCGCTACAGAAAGGAGTTGGAAACCATGACGGAACGAAGCCTCAAACCATTGGAAAAGGTGCTTTACGGATTCGCCACGGGCATGTGCATTTGCTTCTTTGTGGGTTTTGCCGTTGCTGCTGTCTTGTCGTGGGGCCGCCTGCCCCACTTGAGTACACTTGGATTTGCCCTTGGCTCAGTCTTCGGACTTGCATTTGCGGTGGTAACGACTCAGGTACTCAGGCGGGGCCGCTTCAATATGAAGAAAGACACCGGCAAGATCACGGGTATCGTGTGGATGTTTCTCATTGCGATGATGACGATCTTCCTCGTGCAGGGTCAGCAGATGCCGGATACCGCCAAGGGCACGCAGATGATCCTGGTGGGGCTTGTGTTCTTCGTGACATTCGGCGTCGTGGGCATGCTCCAATACAATATCCAGCAAGCGGAACTGCGTCTGCGTGAGTCCCTGCTCAAAGTGGAGATGCAGATTGCGGAGTTGTCGGAACGCTTGTTGCCGAAGGGGTCGAAGATCCCGGAGAATTGACTGTGTGACTTCAACGCACAGAAAGAGGGGGACGGGATGCTTCGAACGGCGATTGTGGCGGTAATAGCGTTTGGCGGATTCGCGGCGATTGCGCAACAGCCCGCAAAACCATTGGCCTTGCCGACGAAAGAACAGGCGGCGTGGCAGGATTATGAGTTGGGGATGTTCATTCACTTCGCGCCAAATACGTGGCAGGACGAAGAGTATGACAAGCGGACAACGCCGCTCAGCGAGATCAATCCGGCGCAATTGAACACGGACGAGTGGGTAGCCGCGGCGGAGTCGTTCGGGGCGAAGTACATCGTGTTTGTTGCGAAACACGTCGGCGGGTTCTGCATGTGGCAGACCGACACCACTTCGTATGGGATCAAGAACACGCCTTGGCGAGATGGCAAGGGCGACGTGCTGAAAGACCTCTCGGAATCGTGCGCGAAACGCGGCATGAAACTGGGCGTGTATCTGAGTCCGCGCGACGATACTCTTGGCGCAGACACCGGCGGCGTGTGCAAGACGCCCGAAGAACAGAAAAAGTACGACGCGATTTACCGTCAGCAGCTTACCGAAATCATGACGAAGTACGGCGAGTTGGCAGAGATTTGGTTTGACGGAAGTACGGGCATCGAGGTGGGCGATCTTCTCAAGCAGTACGCGCCGAAGGCGATGTACTTTCAGAGCAAATACGCGACCATCCGCTGGGTCGGTAACGAAGATGGGTTTGCGCCGTATCCCGCGTGGAACGCGGTGAGCGAGGCGGCGCGCGCGCGGGGCGCGACGGCCAAAGACGGCGACCCCAACGGGAATGCGTGGCTGCCGAATGAGTGCGATGCGCGTATCCGCAGGGACTGGTTCTACAGCTCGAAAAATGGGGACACGCTGAAGAGCGTCGACGATCTGCTGGAAATGTATTACCTGTCGGTGGGGCACGGCGCGGTATTGCTGCTGAACATGACGCCCGATACGACGGGGCGTTTCCCGGAAGCGGATGTGAAGCGGCTGGCCGAGTTTGGGGCAGAGATCAATCGCCGGTTCGGGAAGAGCCTCGCGGAGACGGGCGGCCAAGGGAGCGTCGTGGAATTGGCGCTGGACAAGCCCACGAAGATAGACCATATCATCACGATGGAAGACATTACGCAGGGCGAGCGCGTGCGCGAATACGTGATCGAAGGTTTCATTGATGGCGCGTGGAAAGAACTGTGCAATGGCACGGCGATTGGGCACAAGAAGATTGACCGCATCGAAAGCAGCACGGTGACGAAGGTAAGGCTGCGCGTGACCAACGCCGCGGCTGAACCGCAGATACGGAAGCTGGCGGTGTACAAGACAGAGCAGTAGCGTGAGTAGGTGGGTGGTGAGAGGGACATGGGACATGGGACATAGGACCTATGGGTCCCATGGGTCCCATGAGGCCTGTTGAGCCAGCACGGATAGGGGGACACGCGACTCTAATCACGTGGCCGAGGACGCTCGATTACTCGATGTCTTGAGTAGGCCGAGCTAAGTCATCTTCAAGGATTTGGCATTGCGCCACTTGGCCGATGTCGGTTCCAGTGACTTGCCAGACAAGGTGTTTATCTTCGGTGACTTCGAAGAGGTGCGCGCCCGAACGATTTTCCGTGTCTTTCGTGTTCCAGTTGCAGACGAGCGTGTGGCCGTTCTTCAAGCGGTGAATGCCTGCGAACACGCCGATTTCCACGTCCGGGATATCCTTCTGCGTCAGCGACCAAACGATGTTGTCGTTGCGATCGTATTCGGTGACGGCCCCGTCGGCGCTGATGAGGGTGTTGCCGTTTTCGAGGCGGAGCGCGCACACCGGCGTGGGGCGGCGCGGGAACTCGCGGATGACATTTCCTGCGGCGTCGTATTCGCGCACTGCGCCTTCGGCGGTGAAGGGTACGAGATAGGTGCCTTCGGGCGTCTTACGGCACATGCGGAATTGGGCGTGCGGCGTCTTCTCGGTCGTAGACAGTTTCACCTCACGGACGATTTCACCCGCACGGTTAACTTCGATGAGTCTGCATTCGCCAACGATGCCGATCATGACGTTGCCGTCGGGCAGGGGTTGGCAGTTGGGTATCTCATTGGGCTTCTCGGTTGTGTACTCCCAGACGATTTGTTTGTCGCGCGTGATTTCGCGCACACCCTGGTAGTAGGTAGTGAGGATATTGCCATTCGGGAGCATCCACACGTCTTGCGGATGCGGCAGGCCGTACTCCCAGACGATCTTGCCGGACTTGTCTCTGATCGCGATCCGGTCGTGAACGTGTTCGGAGAAAAGGATGGGGAAGGGGCCTGTCAGGTTGTCGTGCCAGAAGTTGCCGCGCATGGCGGGCTCGGAACCGTCGATCCCCGTGGGATTAGCGGGATCGACATCGAGCGTCGGCCACACGAGTTCGCCGTTGAGTTGCGCCGATTCGCGAATGTAGGAGCCGAGGCGCAGCGAATTGCAGTCGAGCCATTGAATGATTTGATGACGCTCTTCGGGAGAGACGGCATCGCGATGCGCATCGGACAACAACGCTTGCCCGATCTTCGAGGCGCGCGCGCCGAAGCGTCCGGGAATGGTGCGCGAACCTCCGTGAACGCCGCTGTATGCGGTAGTCATGTCCGTGAACATCGCGCCGGAAAACCAGAACGTATAGTCCTCTTTCAGAGCCTCATAGCTCATGTCTTGGGGACCCTTGGCTTTCTCCTTGTGACACGGCAGGCACTTTTGCTCGAAGATGGGCTTGATCTGCCGGTAGTAGCTGACGGGTTCGACGGGGCCGCACTCCGGCTCCAGTTTCGAAGGTGCGCGGCGCATGGCGAGTGGCTGCGTGTCGCGGCGAGCGGCCTGCTGCGTGTTCTCGTGGCATCCCAGGCAGGAAAGCTGCTCGCCGGGATGGACGAATGCCGACGACCGCATAGACTGTACGGCCATAAAGTTCTCGTCGAGTATTTGAAAGATGAGCTGCTTGGCGACGGGCGCTTCGAAGTAGGCACTGCCGTCGTCTTCCACCGGGACGATGCCCAAGGGGATGCGCGGCGTGTTTTCGCGCTCATATCCGATCATGGGCTCGCCAATATTCGAATTGGATTTTGGGATGTTCTGCACGATGCGAAGCCACTTTATTTTGGCGCCTTCGGGAAGTGGTAGATCGGAGTCGTACACATTCATGACAGCGACGGTGGCGTTGGGCGCGGCGTCGCCGGGCTGTTGCCGCACCTTGGACGGGATGACTGCGGGGACGGGGCGCGGTCGAACAGGAATCGGTTCGCAGAGGCGGAGGCGCTCGTCTTGCGCGCAAGGCATGGAACGCAAATCGCAAAGCACTTCTTTGTTGCCGTAGCGGTCGACGAGCGCAAGATTCTCCCATACGTTGCAGAGGAAAAAGTCTTCGCTCAATGGCCACGGCGTGCCGTATTTATAGTGGCGGCGGTTGGGCATCTCGGTTTCGGGGAAAGGCTCGTCGGGAGTGACGCGCCTGACCTGGCTCATGTGGTGGTCGTCTTCGTGGCGCAGATCGAGGATGCACAACGACCCGTACACCTCGCCGTGATGCGGCGCGGCAGTGAAGACATAAAGCGGCGAATTGGGTATTGAGCGAATCCCCATTTCGACGAGCGGCGCGCCAAAGCGGCTGTCCCATTCGCGTCCGTTTTCGACACGATACGGTTCGTGGTCCGGGAACGTGTGGTAGGGCAAGGGGTAGTTGCCGTGGGGAGCGCGTGGATTTGTGCCATCGGGATTGCTGATCCAGAAACGCGTTCCGAGGCAGTTCTCGCGGTCCACATAGTCCCAGCGCGTGAAGACCAACTGTCCGGAGTTGTTGACGGAAGGATTCCACTCGCTGGTCTCGAAGTAGCTCAGCGGGCGGATGTCGCTGCCGTCGTCGCGCATGGAGAAGAGCGTGTAACTGCGTACGTTGAGCGGATCCGCAAAGCAACGGATAAATCCACCGCGACGTTCGGAGACAAACGCAATGCGCCCATCGGGCAGCCAGCACGCGTCGAAGTCGTTCACGTCGCCGTCGGTGAGTTGCACGAGGTTGGAACCGTCGATATTGACCTTGAAGAGATGGAAGCAAGTCTTCTTCGAGTAGATCCACTTGTGCTCGCTGTTCTCGGTCCACGCGAACACGACGGTCTTGCCGTCGTACGAGAGATCGGGCGTGGCAAACGCGCCGTAATCGAGTTTGCGGCCCGCGAGACGGCCGTTCTGCACGACGGAGTCCGCGAGTATGTTGACGATTTCGGGTTTGGCTTTGAAGTTGCGGACCATGTAGAGGCCGCCGCCGGGCAGCGCATTGAACCCAAAATACTGCGTGACGAAATGGCCGCCCTGTACGTCGGCTGTGGATGGGTTGGAGCGCACCGATCCTTCGAATGTGCCGCGCGCGACGAAGAGGATGGAGTCGAAATCCAGAAGCGAGTTGCCCAGCACGAGTTGCCGGCGAATGGCGCATACGGCGAAGTAGAGGGCTTTGTAGTCATCCGAATCACGCGTCGCCCCGGAGGCCTGCTGCTTTAGAACATTCAGATCGGCGAGTAGCGCTTCAACAGCTTCCGATTTGCCGTCGCGAATCAATGCCGCAGCGAGAGTCTCCGTGCGGCGCAGCACGGTTCCGAGGGGGCCGCCGTCGGAATCCAACGTGAGTGCGGACTCGTCGTAGACTTCGCGTTTCAACTTTTCGGGGTCGGGGCCGCCAGGACGGCTCTCCGGGTATTCCTTCTGACCGTTCCACTGGTAATCCCAACTCCATTCGCGGAGCGCGGCGTCGGAGACTTGGTCGGCGGCGATGGATTTTAGATTCAAGCGTTTCACGACGCCGTCCAACGCGGCACGCACTGGAGCCGTGTCTTCGGCCGGTGGCAAGGCTTGGAAGGCCGTGGACATGCCGCCGGGGACTTCCAGTCCCTTCTTGTATGCGGCCTGCGTTGGCTTCAGTTTCCCGTCATGCGCACCCTGTGAGGAGTCCTTTGTGACAGCGTCGGCGGCGAAATGCCAAAGTCCGATCGTGGAATCGTCGGTTGCCAGCTCAGTGGAGGGCAAGCCCGCAATGTCACGAGACACGTTAGAGATTCGGATGTCATCAATAAGTCCTGCGCACGACATACCGCCTTCGGCCAGTCCGCCGAAGACCAGCGGCCCTGGAACACCCGGCTGGGCCGGGGCAGCAGCGTCGAGACGGCCAACTTCGGTTCCATCCACGTACAAGCGGGCTTGGGTTTCCTCAAGCACAAGACCAACACTGTGCCAGTTCCCGTCTGCGACGCGCGCAGTTGTGTGCACGTGATCAGGGGAACGGCCCGGCAGGTAGGCGTGCAAGATGCCATCTCCGGGCGTCGTGAAGATTTCCCAATGCGTGGCCGATGCCTTCGTTTCGTTGGCGACGAGGATATTGTATTGATCGCTGGCCAGCAGCTTCACGCGGCATTCTATAGTTAGGGGGAGACGAGAGAACGCGGGGTCTGCGGCTATCTCAATGGCGCCGTCTCGTATGTCTAGCGCATGCCCCCACGCGCCTTCCTGTGGCCCAGCTGCGGCAAATACACATGCGAAGGGGACCAATAAGACGAGAACGAAACGCACAAGAAAGGTACGACGGGTCATGGTGCTCTTTCTCCCCCGGAAGATTCTGAGAAGTAGTCTACCAGAGCGAAAGGGTAATAGTTGAATTCAAGGTCGGACACACAGGATTCCTAAGTGAAACGTGGCTGAATTCTCCAGTAAGGCTTAGATTTCGGCGATAGTAAGAACCTTGTGAATCACAGAAAATAGTTCTATAATGCAATGGTTGCATCGCACACTGAGAATAATCCTTCGTCAGGGGGGCAAGGATTGGCAGGTTCTCATTTGTAGAAGGGGGAACAAGAATGCGTCGAGTATTGCCGCTGCCTGTATGTCGGATTGCGTCCACTTTCATAGCGCGTGGATGTCACCGGAAATTTCGATTTGCCTTGCTCGCCTGGGTCGTCGCGACGCTAGCTCCGTTCGGAAATGCGCAAAGTACATTTGAGGATCCCGTGCTACATCTCAGCGCCTCCACGGCAGATGGAGTGAGTTCGGCCACGAATGGGAATGGTGTCTGGATCATGGCCTGGAGTGTCGCCGATAGCAGCCTTGGGAACGGCTGGGACAGCGATATCTACTATGCCAGGTCTGGCGACGACGGAGTCACTTGGTCCGCGCCTGCGCTTCTACTGGACGATATGGCAGTGGATGGAACGTCAGATTGGGATCGTTATCCGACCATAGCGTACGGAAACGGGGCGTGGGTCGTGATGTGGAACAATGGGGACATCTTTGCGACACGCACTGTTGACGATGGTTTGAGTTGGTCCGATCGCGTTCGGGTGAACAGTCAGGTGGCTACTGACACTTTCTTTGCGTTACAAGCCAAAATTACAACGGACGGCCAGGGCACATGGGTCGTCAGTTGGTATTTCGGAGAGCGTGTTGGGGAGCTTACGGCAAAATATGCTATGCACGCCTCGGTGTCCACGAATAACGGTGTATCGTGGGCTACTAGGTCCATCATTCAGTCATTGGCGGTAACAACAACAGAATGGCCCGTGCTGTCGAGCGCGGTTGTCTATTCGGGTTCGGGGAACTGGATCCTTGCTTGGAGTTCCAACAACAGCCTCGGCGGGACGATTGGAACGGATTGGGACATCCTATTTTCCAGAAAAGTCAGCAGTGCCAGTTCATGGTCGCTTCCTCAGGCGCTTTCGCACACCGCAATCGGCGACGATTCCGACGGGTACCCTTCGATGGCATCGGATGAAGCTGGAAATGTCGTACTCGTGTGGTCTTCAAAAGGAACGCATGGTTTTAGCGATGATTCCGATGACGATCTTTTCTCCCTTCGCTCAGCCAATCATGGCGCCACTTGGTTTCCAATGGAAGAAATGACCGTAAGTGATGGCTATGCGAGCACGGACACATACCCAAGTATTGCCACGGACAGGCGAGGACGTTGGCTGACTCTTTGGTCCGGGGCTAGCTCGGAGTCTGGAACGATGATTTCGACTGATGCCGGGGCTACTTGGACGACCAGGAGCGCCTTGTCGTCGTGGATACCCTACTATAGTGATACGTATTTGGTCGCGGGCAAGAACGGAACCTGGCTGGGCACATACGTCGCGACTGGTTCCCCCGATCGCGTGTATTCCATGGTCTCGCGCTACGACTTGAATGGACCGAGCGGCGACAGCGACGAAGACGGGATCGCAAACGGTGTCGAGACCACTGCTGACTCGGATCACGATGGGACTCCAAACTACCTGGATGCGGATTCTGATGGCGACTGGATGTCTGACGTCGATGAGGGTGTAGCCGACGGCGACTCCGACGGATTGCCTAATTACTTGGATACCGATTCTGACAACGACGGAATTGCAGATGGTATCGAAGTGGAAATGGGAACCGATCCCTATGATGCCCTGGAGGTACCGCAGGTGCCTTTAAGTGGAGTACCTGTGGTGTTAATCTTGATAGCGGTGATTGGCTTCGTGACTGTAGCCAAGCTCCAAATGAGAAGAGCGTGAACGACTTGCGAGACCGATGGCGTGGCGGGATGCAAAGGTGATGAGGCTTCTTCTCTTTTTGGGTCTTTCCGTCATAATAGGCACGAGCCTTTTCATGGCTTTCGGCGGTTCGGATCGGCTCCTGCAGAGATACGGCCCTGTTACGCTTTGGCTGAAGGGCTGGGACGGAGAGGAGACAATCCCTGATCCGCGGGCCGAGCATGAGCTAATCCTTCATCCCGCAAGTTCGAAGCCGGAGATTCTGGCCGTTAAAGTGGAAGCCACTCCCGGAGACTCGGCTCGATTCTTGTTGCCAGATGGCACTACTTTGGCCAGCTTGCCCGATGATCGGGGCCGCCTTAGAGTCGTTGATTGGTATGGCGGCGACTGCACGATTCGCTATATCCCAGGAAAGGTCTCCGGCGAGGGAATCAGGGTGAAGTGGGTCTTTGGAAGTTCGCACGACTAAGGACTGCCTTCTTGGCGAACGTCCATCGTCCGTTCCTGGGTGACTCGGTGCTACGTCAGCCCTTGTAAGTGTCTGGCTTTGCCTTGTCGCGCTTTTGGTGTTCGTGTGCTATCCTGTTGCGGCGATTGACCGGCGAGGGGGGCAACAGCGGCTCGCGGGACGGTTGGCGAATGAAGATAAACAACTCCCCTGGCAATACTATCTGCGCGCGAGCGGCGGCGGATTGCAGACTGGGCGGAACAGGAGGAACGGGGACCATGAGCAAGGACAAGGGCAAAAAGGTCTATCTGATTTCGAACGGCGACTTTCGGGATTCGGCGGGTGTCGTGTGCTGGCCGATGCAGGAAGAGACGTTGAAGGCCGTTAAGCAGGCCTTCACGAAGCTCGGTGTAAAGACCGAGGTGTATCCCGATTACGACAAGAAGCGGAAGCACGGGTTTCTGACGAAGCAGTGTGAGGGGACATCCGTCTTCTCGAAGATCGATCCGAATGCGCCGGTCGTCGTTGTGCTGAGCTGCTGGGCGTACGCGCACCACGTTAGCGGTCCGCTGCAGACGCACAAGGGGCCCATCCTGTTGCTCGCGAACTTCGACGGAACATGGCCTGGTCTTGTCGCCCTGCTGAACCATTCCGGCACGCTTTCGCGTTTGTCGGTGGAGCATTCCCGCCTGTGGAGCGATCACTTCCTTGATGACGAGTACTTCATGAAGAAGCTCGGCGAATGGGTGAAGACCGGCAAGACGACACACAAGATGGATCACGTGGTTGACGCGTCGAAGCTGAAGCTTTCGAGCAAGGCCGCAAAACTGGGCGAAGAACTTGCTGCGGACATTCGCAAGAACAAGCGCATCATGGGTCAATTCGATCCGGGATGCATGGGGATGTTGAACGCGGTCCTCGACCCCGGCAAGGTCGGCGCGGCAGGTATGCCGATCGAATACCTGAACCAGTCCGATCTGCTCGCCGAGATGAAGCTCGTGAGCGATGAAGAAGGTCAGAAGTACCTCAACTGGCTGGTGAAGAAAGGCGCTTGGTTCGATTGGGGATACGATCAGTTCAAGCAGCTCACGCACGCGCAGGTGCTTTCCCAGATGAAGATGTACGCTGCGGCGGCCCGTATCTACGAACGCTATGGGTTGGCGTCGGTTGGTATTCCCTATCAGTACGGACTCGTGCGTTCGGTGCCCGCATCGGACTTGGTGGAAGGCATGCTGAACAACGCCGACCGTCCCGACGTGGTCAGCCCGGCAACCGGGAAAGTCATCAACAAGGGCAAACCCATTGTCCATTTCAACGAAGGCGACCTCGGCGCTGGCATTCCGCAGTTGCTGATGCACGATATCTACCAGATGAAGAAGATGGATCCCGAAACGACATTGCACGACGTACGCTGGGGACGCGAGTACGACGGCAAGTTCGCGTGGGTGTTCGAGATTTCCGGCGGCGCTCCTCCCGCGCACTGGAACGGCTGGAAGAACACGAAGATCTACCGTCAACCGGCGATGTATTTCCCGCTGGGCGGCGGCACGTGTTCTGGCATATCGAAGCCTGGCACGATCACGTGGGCGCGTTGTTACGAACAGTTCGGTCAGTTGGGCATGGACTGCGGCACGGGCGAAGTGCTGGAAATGCCCGAGAAGGAAGTGAAGGATCGCCTCGACAAAACGACGCCGGTGTGGCCGATTGCGAACGTCTACATTCCGGGTTACGACCGAAACGAGTTGATGGCGTCCCACATGTCGAACCACATTACCATTGGCTACGGCGATATCGTTCAGGAACTCGTGAGCGTGTGTCTCAACCTTGGTATCCCGACGCGTGTCGCGGGCGACGTGAAGAATACGTTGAGCTGAAGATGAAGATGCGATTCGCAGAAGGCAGTTGATCTCAAGCGCTCGTCAGCGATGGCGGGCGCTTTTTTGTTGTCATTTTTAAAAGTAAGCACGTGTCATTACAAAGACAAACGGGAGCGTGTGTCATGGGGCAATTCCTAGTCGGTTGCGATGTGGGGACAGGTGGAACCAAAGCGGTGGTGATGGACGTCGAAGGGAACGTCCTGGGTACGCACTATATCGAGTATCCACTCATCACAACGAAAGAGGCCTGGGAAAAGTACCCCGGGGCCAAAGCCGAACATGACCCCGAGTGGTATTGGAATGCGGTGGCGGACACCATCGCAGTTTCAATCAAACAATCCAAGGTCGATCCGAAAGATATCAAAGGTGTTTCAATTAGTGCGTTGTCGCCCGCGTGCATTTGCGTGGACAAAGATCTTCGTCCGTTGGCGAACGGGCACATCTGGATGGACCGGCGGGCGACGGCCGAATGTGAGTGGTTGAAGCAGAATATCGGCGATGAGCGCGTCTTCAAACTGAGCGCGAATCCCATCGATCCCTACTACGCTACGGCGAAGCTGATGTGGGAAAAGGCGAATCGTCCGGACTTGTATAAGAAGACCTACAAACTTCAGACGGCGGCGGACTATCCGTGCATGAAGCTGACCGGAAAGGCAGTGACGGACTATTCGAACGCATCGCTCATTGGTATCGCGTTTGACATCGTGAAACGAAAGTGGGACACGGCGCTGCTTGAAGAAATTGGCCTTGACCCGGACAAGCTACCAGAAGCGTTTGCGTGCGACGAAGTGATCGGCGAGGTGACAAGGGAAGCCTCGGAACGTACAGGGCTTGCGGCGGGCACGCCGGTGGTCGCGGGAACGGTGGACTGCAATGCGGCATGGGTTGCGGGCGGCGCGGTAGAGCCCGGCTCAACGCAGTTGGTCATGGGTACAGCGGGCGTGTTGGGCGTGGTACACGAGACGCCGACGTTCACGAAGGACATGATTACCATTGTGCACACGGCCAACTCGCGCACGCTCTACACGACGCTGGCAGCGCTGGTCTCTTGCGGGGCGTTGATCCGGTACTTTCGCGACAACTTCGGACAACTCGAATTGACCGCGGAGAAGATGACGGGACGCGACGCGTACGTGATGCTGAACGACGAAGCGCGCAACGTGCCGCCGGGCAGCAATGGGCTAATCGTGTTGCCGTACTTCATGGGCGAACGCACACCGATATGGGATACGCACGCGCGTGGCGTGGTATTCGGCCTGAGTCTCGATCATGGGCGCGGCCATCTCATTCGCGCATTGATGGAAGGCGCGGGTTACGGTCTGCGGCACAACTTCGATTTGATGCGCGCGAGTGGCGTGAAGATGGACTTGCCAATGATTCTGAGCGAGGGCGGCGCGCACAGTCCCATGTGGCGACAGATTATCGCGGACATTCTTAACGTGGAGTGTGCCTACGCTCAGTCGTCGAAGGGCGCCCCGGTTGGCAACGCGGTGGCGGCAGGCGTCGGCGTTGGCATCTACAAGAACTACGACGTGGTGAAGAACTGGGTTCGGCTAGGCGAACACTCGAAGCCCAATCCGGAGACGCACGCGAAATACGCGAAACTCTACGCGATATACCGCGATTTGTATCCTCTTCTGAAGGATCAATACGTGAATCTCGCGGAAGCGATTCAGTAGCGGCGTTACGCCTGAATGTGTGGTATTGTTGAGCCGCTCGCGCGGACGCGAGCGTGGCGATACCGCCATGGCCGAACCCTGGCTGCAAGGAGACTCCTATGCCCCGCGGATACCGACTGGTTCTTTTGACTACCGCTTTCTTCTGTGCCATCGCAGCGCAAGCGCAAGATGCGCCCGACCCAGAAAAGCCGGGACCTTTTCCTGTCGGAGTGACGACGCTACAGCTTGTCGATCACTCGCGGACGGACGAGTCGAGCAAGGGACCGAGGTCGTTACTGACGGAGATTTGGTATCCGGCAACCGACGAGACCAAGGAACTTCCGAAAAACAGCCTTGTCGATTACTACCTGGGCGGAAAGAACATTGGGTACATGATCGCGATGGGCCTCGCCTTTGGCGCGGATATCCGGGAAGTAAGCAAAACGTTTCCGAGCATCGCCGTGCGGGACGCGCGTGTGCGCGACGGAAGATTCCCGTTGATCGTGTTTTCTCACGGGAACGGCGGTTTGCGCACGCAGAGTCCCTTTCTGTGCGAGCATCTCGCCAGTCACGGCTACATCGTGGTCGCGCCCGATCACACGGGTAATTGTGCCGCGACGGTGGTCGGCGAAGAAGTGGTCATTTTCAACGAGGACATGAGAAAGCAATCGGAGGTGGATCGTCCCAAGGATGTTTCATTTCTGATTGACACCATGATTCGATTCAGCAAGGGGGGAGATAGCCGCTTCTTGGGCAGAATCGATGCCGAGCACATTGGCGTGACGGGCCATTCGTTCGGCGGCTACACCAGCACGCTGGTTGCGGACGCGGATCCGCGCGTGAAAGCGATAGCGCCGATTACAGGAGTCGCGAAGTCACGAACGAACTACAATTGTCCCGTGTTAGTCGTCGTTGCAACCGAAGACAAGACCATTAAGGCCGAAGGCAATGATCGGGCGCGGCTGTATTATGAAGAATCCAAGGGGCCACACTATCTCGTGGAATTCAAGAACGCCGGCCACTTTTCGTTTACATGCATGTACTACTTCAAGCCCGACTTTGGCGACGGCGTGGGCCAGGGAGAGCGAATCACAAACGGAGAACCCATTACGTATCTACCAATGGAGACTGTCTACCGGCTGACGAATGGATATGTCACCGCATTCTTCGGACGTGAGCTTAAGAACATCGGCGCCTACGAAGAGTTTCTGCAGTCCAATCCCGACCCCAATGAGTTGATCGTCAAGTGGCAAAGGCCCGCGGCCACAGCGGAAACGACTAGCGGAGGCTGATTGACAAGGCGTATTACGTGCGCGTGTGCGTGAAACCAGACAGACCTGGCGTGACTTGCGCCTTGTCTTCTGAGCCCACCACGAATGGAACCGTGTACGCGGCGGAAGGCATGACGTAATACGTTGGATTTGAAATGCCGGCCTCGAACAAGTCGGCACGCGCCATTTCGAGCGCCTCGGCAATCGTGGCGGCTTTTGTCGCTCCCAACAGAGAGACGGCCTGATCTGGGAGTTCCGTCACGAGGATGGCAGAAGGTCCCTTCTCCACCGTAGACAGCGCCGTCTGTCCGTATATCTCACTGGCCTTTCGAAGTTCGCGAATAATGGCCTTCGCGCTTCCCAAGCGTAACCACGAGGCATACCGTTCGCTTCCAAGACCCTCGGCGCAACTGGCAAGCAACACGATCCGGCCGCCGGGCTCCATGGCCTGGAACGCATTGTAGAGCGCCTTGTGCGATTGGATGAAGTTCCTAGCCTCACCCGCGGAGGCGATCACCAGGTTCGCCCGCTTGCGAATGTGAACCGAATAGAGCGAGCGGGCATATTCGGCGGCGGCGCGATGGGCCGCGTCTAGTTCACCCGCAAATACGCGCGCGATTCTTCCTTCCTTGTCGAGGACCGTGTTGATGATGCAATCGACTCGCGCCAAGCGGGCTCCTTCGAGCATGTCTTCCGCCACGGGGTTTCCATCAAGCGCAGCGATTCGCACGGCCGGATTGAGCCGGTCTTCGTGGGCATGAAGATTCATGGCGTGGTTGTGCGCAATTGTCCGCGACGAACTGATCCCCGGAACGATCGATTTCCTGCCGCCGCCGAATCCTCCGAAGTAATGCATCACGACCGTACCCGTCGCGATGATTCGGTCGCAGTCGTACACGCGTTTGTTGATTTCTATGGGCGTTCCGCGAGAGGTAATCCCGATGTATATGAGATTCGATTCGTCGTTAGGGTCGTGTGTGTAGCACCGGCTGCGCAGGCGCGCGTACATTTCCGGTCCGAGGATCCGCGCCTGTTCCTCGGGTGTGGGCGGCCGGTGGGTTCCGCTGGCAAATACGACAATGATCGACTCGTCGAGTATGCCGCGATAGTTGAGGCCACCGATGAGGACCGGCAGGACCTGGTCGACCGCCGTGTTGCGAAATGCATCCGAAACGACTATCGCAATGCTCTCTCCGGCATGGACGAGTTCAAAAACACTCCGGTCGAGACCGATAGGCTGCTGGAGGGAACCGAGGATCTCCCGCTGCGGATCCGCGAGGGCCGGAACTTCCGCAATCTCAAGTACGTCGAGGCAACGCCCCCAGGGGAGCATCGCTTCGACGGACTTGTTTCCGTATCTGAGATGGAGGTCCATGGACATCTAGTATATCCATTTACTCGTTCGCGTGCACCTGTGATTCAAAGTAGGCTTGCTGCAGGTGGTAGTACTTGGCGCGCCATGCGCGATCGCTGTCCCAAGAAGAGATGTTGTCTGCACGTTTCCGGGGGTCCTCAATTCCGGGATCGCCATCGATACCGGCCGAATACAACTGGTAAGTAGTCGGCGCAAGGTACTTCTCGTCCAGCTTGAGCGCCACCGAGCCGGGAGCTTGATAGGCATCGGAGGGGACATAGTAATACGAGTGATTCCAAGCATCCTGAGGCGGACCCTCCGGTAAGTAGTTGACGGTCTTGGACAAATATGCCGTAGCAAGGCTCAAGCCCATTTCGCCCGCCGGTGGATAGGCGCCTAGATCGGCCCGATACGTCTCAATGGCGTTGGCCAGCGAACGCAACGTGGCTTCCGTGCGGAACATTTGCGCTTTGGGCGAATTCTGCGGGGTGCTGAGCGCGACGATTGTGTATGTTGCCACGAAGCTCACGACCGCGAGAATAGGGAAGAACAGAAGGATGTACTTCCCGGAGATCGTGCGCCTAGAAGTCGAAGTCGATGTCATTGGGTGTTTCCCTATCGGCCATGCACAACAGCCAGACTGCAGCGAAGATTACGCACTCCAGGTACGCCATTACGGCGATAAGGGCGATCCGGTGGGGTAAACCATCGAGAGGACCCGGCGTCTCGGAAATCGACAGGATGTGGCTGGCAACTGCGTCATGCACTACCAACTGAAACACGCAGACTGCAAGGACGATTCCGCTTTGCTGCAATTGCCGTGACAGCGGCGACAGCGCCTCGGAAAGACGCTGCCATTGGAAATGCCCCGTGAACATGATGCATGCGCCGATGGGTACGGTGGCGATATTCATGACCAGCGCGACGATATGGCAGATAGCGGAAATTGCATTTAGCTTGCCGCCATACAATTCGGGGTTTCGAAGCCACATGGCCGCGAATGTGACGAAATCCAAGAGGATCCACATGGGCAAGAATCGCTTTGTGGCTTCCCAATCGTCGCGGATTCTCCAGAGAGGCTTGTCAATCTCTTTTCCCATGCGCGCAAAGACTACGCACCTCACGGCGGCCAAGACGGCTATGAAAAACAGGGAAGACAGAAGCCCGTACGCTCCAATCTGCAGATCCTTGTTGTCCATCCCCGTCTGTTGAAGTACTGCGGCGTCTGCCATTGAACTGAGCAGAACGGCCAAGGCCGCCGCTCCGCAGTAAATGCCTACAGGCAAGAGGTTGCGTTGAACCGCGTCGATTGCGTTCCGGAGAAACTGCACCGAAGATTACTCCTTGGGCAGACTGGGGTCGAGAAAGGCTTGCTGACGGTGCATCACGAAGTGCGCTATGGCCTCTCTTGCCTGGTCGTCGATACCGGTAAAGGTGGCGCGGACCAAGTGGCGGCCGCCCGACAGCGGCGCCGAAGATACGAGCCGCGCATCGACTGTGACGGGTTCGAGCCCTGAGACATTGAACTCCAGCGTCACGCGGATGAGTACCTGTGTGGGAATGGCTTGAGGCGCCACCAACGCAAGACCCCCCGCGCTAATGTTCGTGATACGGCCCCGCAGCTTCGTGACGACCTGTCGATCCTTGGTGTCTTGCGTGTTTCCATCCACGGGCGCATTCAAAATGCCAATCGTCACATTCTGCTCATACCTGACCCGGTAGAAATCGCGCGCCTGGACGCGGGTGAGCTCCGAAGTGTGATAGAAGAGCAAGGCCGGCGGCTCCCGGTCTTCGCGGGCAAACCGCACCGTAAACATGTACCGCGCATCCTCTTCTCTCCACAGACGGACGCGCAGTTCCTCATTTCTTTCGAAAACCGGACGCTCCTCTGTCGCGCCGACGATCCGCACACCCAAGTAGGCCTCGTCGATGCTCGCGACCGAACCGCGAATCCACTTGGGCGGCGCCGCCGACACGCGCGAAATCCAAATCTCCTGCCCTGTGAACAATTCGCGGGTCGAGTGAATACGTTGTCCCAGCGGAACATAATCCAATGCCAGGCGTCCGCGAATGTCACGAAGGAGAACCCCGGCCTGCTCAAAGGCGGTCAAATCTCCGGCGGTCTTGATCTGTTCCATTTCGGATTCGACGGCCTTGTCGAATGTGTGCCGCACCGAGACCATATGGTGAGGATCATCCGGAGACCAGCGCTTCGCTACGTTTTCGAGCAGCTTCTTTTCGTCCGGCGTCAGTTCCTTTTCACGGGCTATTGCTTCCAGGGTCTTCCAGGATTCCAGGCGGTGCCGTTTGCGATTCTTGGACTGCCGGACGTACTCGAATCCAACTGCGGCGAACATCAGCGTGCCGAATGTTGCTGCAAGCCATTGGATGGTGTCGGGTGACGATATTGCCGTACCTAAAGCCATAGCTTTCCCTATTTCCTAAACGCTGCCTGGTTGTCTCAAGACGCTGCACAGCAAAGGATTACCTCCATCAGTATACACAGGGCGTCCTTCAATGTCTCATTTGCCGGTCTTCGCCGTTCACTGACGTGCTTTGGGGACTATACGGGTATGTTGTTCTCGGAGGCACTCCCGCGTACCATTTTCGCGAGTCTGTCGCCACGAAGCGCAGAAAGTACCGGGGTGTTCGTCTATGCGTGTGCTCAGTATGGGAAAGCCGTTCTTCTGCGACGTTTCCCCCGTGTCCTTGTATCGTGGTCCTCATGAGATAAGGACTCTGGGCGAGGATGTGACGTGTGATTTCCAGTTTGATCCGAGGCAGGACTCTGCCGGGGATGCCATCCGGCGGATTGCGTGCACCTGGGCGCCGGATCTACTGATGTGCTGGATGCCCGAAGCATATCCTCCGCCTTTCGGAGTCGAGCACGCGCCCATAAGGACCGTTGCGCTTGTGTCAGACTGGAACGTCTATCACCCCATCCTGGCACCCAATTCCGCTCGATACGACCTGTTTTTGTGCGATCAACGCGGCGCAAACGTCTTGGACGCCGAGCTCATCCAGCCAATGCATGCGATGCCGCTGTATTCCGCCGTCACGCCTATCCATCGGAAGATGGACATCAAGAAGGACATCGACGTTTTGTTCGTGGGCAACCTGAGTACAGCGGCTCATCCGGTCCGGGCGCGCTATCTGGAACGCCTGGCGCGACTTTCGGATCGTTACCGCATCGTGCTTACGGGAGGCGCGTTCGGCGACGACTACGCGAGACTGCTGAATCGGGCGCGTCTGGTGTTCAACCATTCGATACGCGGCGAGTTGAACCTGCGCGTCTTCGAAACGCTCGCCTGCGGTTCCACTGCTCTTCTGGAATCAGGTAACCTCGAAGTGCGCGGCCACGTGAACCCCGGTGAAGAAATCGTGCTGTATGACGCGGACAACTTCGAGGATTGTATCGCCCAGCTCTTGGAACACCCTGAAAAGGCTCAAGAAATCGCAGACGCCGGGCATGCACGCGCCTCGGAATTCGCTGGCGAGAATCGGTTGACGGCATTAATTGACTGGATTGCCAATGCGCCGGGATCCGGCCGCCCGTTTTGCCAATTACCCGAGCACGAACAACGGTATCGCGACATCCTTATGTACGGTCAGTCGCGCTATGCGGGTCATGGAGAGTGGGCAAAGAGTCTTTTGCCCGAGCTCATGGACCGTTGTCCAGACGATCCCCGCGTGTGGAGTATAACCGCGCAAATAGGGCTTTCGAGTCCAGGCGCCACGTTATCGGACGAAATTCTTGATGCACTCGAACGTGCACACGCCTGCATGCCCGAATCGGCCGTACTTGCGCTGAACGCAGCCTTGGGGTGCGCAGCACGCGGCGACGACAAGAAAGCGCTTGGCTACTTATCGAAAGCGGTGCGATGCGAGAGCAGCAGTGGCGAGACCTGTCTGCTGGGGCCGCCCGAGGATGCATTTGTGATCCGTTGGCGGCGCTCCGTGGCTGAGCGAACGGCAACGATCGCCATGGTACATGCGGAGGCGCACATTAGGATGGCCAACATTCTTGCCGCGCACGATGACCTGGCCGCAGCCGAGGAACATTTGAGATGCGCCGAAGACCTGGATGCCGAGAACACGAGCGGCGTCCTTTTCGGGGCGGAGCTGCTGTGGAAGACGGGGAGGAAGTCTCATGCCGCCGAACGGTTGTACCATCGGATGGCGGATCTACCCTTGAGCATAGAGGCGCGGCAACGACTATGCGACATGTTGGCGGAGCTGGGTTTGCGAGCGGATGCGCTGGCCCTTGCGCGCGAAACGATGCAAATCATGCGCGCATTTGTCGACGATCCCGCAACAGTCTAGTGTGGTGAATCGTAATTGGGGCAACATTGTGGTTGACCCAAGAAAGAGTCAATAGCGGCGGAAAACAGGGACTGACACAAGCGCAGCGAAGCGGAGACGTGTCTGTCCCCGCTTTCCGCCCAACCGGGCGCGCGCCTCAATCGAGCACCAGTAAAAAGCGTCCGATTCCGCCGTCGTACTTGACTTCTTTCGGATCGATATCGTGCTCGAGGCTGGTTCCCGTGTAGTACATCCACCACGAGTTTGGTTTGTCTCCCTGCACGACCCCGGGCATGACATAGACCCCCTTTGAATCGAAGGTGGTTCCAATGCCCACGATTGGCTCGCGCCCTTGCCGTGTAAAGTGAATCCCGTCGCGGCTCCACGCCAAATGGCTTTCGACTTTCTGTTGCTGTGTGTAGAAGGCAGCGGGCAGCATCACGTAGAGCCGATCGGCCAGCTTTGTTGCCGCATTCGAATAGAATTGCAGTTCCGCGGGGTCCTGGGCATCGTGACTGAAGATCTCGATGGGATCGGGAAAACTTCCGAAGTGGTCAGACTCGGTGTAGCCGACTGCGCGAGCGCCTTTAAAATCGCCCCCTTGCCACACCCGTGTGTAGAGGCGGTATTTGTCTCCGTCCGGTATGCAGGCGGTTGTTGTATCGGAGTTCTTGGGGCTGATTGGCTCCGGCAAAAGCGTCCATTTCTTGCCGTCCGCGGAAACAGCACCGTACACCCACCAGGCCTGCTTCTCCTCGTTCAACTTTTGCCAGATCATCTTGTACTTCTCGTTGGCGTCCTTGCTTTCGTCAATGAAAACGCACGAGAAGGCGAATCCGCCGATCTGCCGTCCATAAAGAAGAAGATTGTTATTCTTGTTGCCATGGTATTCGACAATTCCGAGGTCAGGTTTCGACCAATGAACGCCATCGTTCGATTCCGCGTAGCAGAGTGATGAGTCGTCGTCGCGTTTGTACTGGCCGTCGTATGCGCCGTACCACATGCGCCAAAGACTGCCCTCTCGTATGACAGTCGCCCCCGAAACGCAGTGGCTTTCCCAAGGCTTGTCTGCCTTTAGGACGGCCTCTGCGCTGCGTTGCTCGACGTGAAAGACGGGCGTGGACTCATTTTGGCTATCTGCCGCCGCATGGACACGTCCGGTGATCGCGCACGACATCAGAAACAAGGTCAGCGCAGTGAGAGTGCGTGAATAGCGTTTGTGTGAGTCTGTTGCGCGTGTGTGAAGAAAACCTGAGTTACGCTTCGCTCTTCGCATGGTCCGTCTATCTCCCCCCCCCATTCCATACGCCCCGTTTGCGACTACACGAATACGGTATCCTTTTCGAATCGCGCGGGTCCACCTGTGTTATTGCGATATCCGCAACGGTAGAATGCAGTCTGACTGTTATCAGGGGACGGCACTGGAAATGGGATGACCAAGTAACGATGTCATTGCCCAAAGAGATCAGGGATTGCATCCGGCTGTGTGCGGAGAGCGGCCGGATGAATCCCGAAGCCGTAGGGTGGTCACGTCACCCTGTGCATGTGTGCAATCTTCGAGGATTCTACCCACGAAAGAAGAAATGGGATTACTGGTGTATCGTGGGAGACCGCTTTCTGTTCTCCACCACGATTGCGCACATCGACTATCTGTCGGTCGGCGCTTTATATTTCTTGGAATATGCGTCGAATCGATATGCGGAGCATGTCGTCGTAAAACCATTCGCCCGCACTCCGATCATGCCGGAAACAGTTGAAGGTTCGATCCAATTTGAGCAAAAAGACACGCGCATCGCGTTTGAAAGCGCAGAAACCACGGTCCGTCTTTCAATTCATGCAGATTCATTCGCGGGACAGCCACTCGACGCGGCGATTGAAATTGTGAGGCCTGCGGAGCACGAGACTCTCAACGTTGTCATCCCATGGAGTCCGACGAGGTTTCAGTTCACGTCAAAGCAGCATTGCCTGCCGTCTCGGGGGACCATCCGGTGGGGCAACGAGACGTTTGAGCTTGTTCCCGATGCAGCGTTTGCGTGCCTGGACTTTGGCCGCGGAATTTGGCCTTATCGCACCACCTGGAATTGGGCCGCATTCTCCGGCTACAGCGGCAGTGACGTTATCGGTGTCAACATGGGTGCCAAGTGGACCGACAACACGGGGATGAACGAAAACGGGATTCTGCTCAACGGGCGGCTGTATAAGTTGTTTGATGAAGTCGCCATCGAATACGACTGCCGAGATTTTATGCGCCCTTGGCGCATGAATTCCGAGTCGAGCGACGCGATCCGGCTTACCTTCGTCCCATTCTTCGAGCGTGCAGATGATACGAACCTCTTCGTGGTACGCTCCACAACGCATCAGACTTTTGGCCGGTATCAAGGGACGATACGGGTCGAGGATAGGACGATACCTGTGGATGGAATTGTGGGCTGGGCTGAGGAGCATCGTGCTCGATGGTAGGTGGAACATGATTATGAAGACACTCATTGGCATTTGCGTTGCCGTATGTGCGGGAACCGTCGTTGCGCCAGTCGAAGCGGCGGAATCATATGACATTGTCGTCTATGGCGGGACCTCGGGAGGAGTCGCGGCGGCCGTACAAGCCGCGCGCATGGGTAAGACCGCTGTCGTGATCGAGCCGGGCCGTCATTTGGGCGGTTTGTCATCGGGCGGGCTTGGTGCTACGGACATCGGGAACAAGAAGGCTATTGGGGGGATATCGAGAGAGTTCTACCAGCGGCTTGGCAAACACTACGGTCAACCTGAAGCATGGACGTTTGAGCCTCACGTCGCGGAAGACACGTTCAAATCGATGATGGCGGAAGCGAAGATCCCCGTGCTCTACGGCGAACGGCTTAACCTTGAGAAGGGTGTTGAGAAAGACCAAGGCCGGATAATCGCCATCGTCATGGAGAGCGGGCTACGCGTTGAGGGGAAGGTATTCATCGATGCGACTTACGAAGGCGACCTGATGGCGAAGGCCGGCGTTTCGTATCACGTGGGCAGGGAGGCCAATAGCGTGTATGGCGAGACGCTAAACGGTGTGCAGACTAAAAACGCCAAGTCCCACCAATTCGAGTGCGCCATCGCCCCGTATATCGTGGAAGGCGATCCGTCCAGCGGATTGCTGCCCAGTATTCACGACGGCGGACCTGGTGAAGAAGGAGCGGGAGACAAACGCATTCAGGCTTACAACTTCCGCATGTGTCTGACGAATGACCCGGCAAACCGGATGCCGTTCCCAAAGCCGCAGAACTACGATCCACTGCGTTACGAGTTGCTGTTGCGGTATCTCAATGCCGGTCACTGGACCGTTTTGGGATTGTCGACGCCCATGCCGAACAAGAAGACCGATACCAACAACAAGGGCGCATTTGCCAGCGATAACATCGGCATGAACTATGAATACCCCGACGGCGACTATGCGGTTCGAGAGCGGATCTTCAACGAGCACAAGGATTACCAGCAGGGACTGATGTGGTTTCTCGCCAACGACCCGCGTGTCCCTGAAAACGTGCGGAATGAGGTCAACCAATGGGGGTTGCCAAAAGATGAATTTGTCGACTCAGGCGGCTGGCCACATCAGCTTTATGTTCGAGAAGCGCGGCGTATGATCTCCGACTACGTGATGACCCAACATAATTGTCAGGGGCAGGAAGTGGTCGACGATGCCGTAGGTCTCGCCGCCTATACGATGGACTCGCACAACGTGCAGCGCTACGTCAAGGACGGACGCGTGTGGAACGAAGGCGATGTCGAAGTCGGCGGATTCCCGCCATATCCAATAGCCTATCGTTCGATCCGGCCCAAGCAGAGCGAATGCGTTAATCTGCTGGTTCCAGTTTGCCTTTCCGCGTCGCATATTGCGTATGGCTCGATACGGATGGAGCCGGTGTTCATGGTGTTAGGTCAATCCGCCGCGACGGCTGCGTCCATGTCCATAGATGCGGGCTGCGCTGTCCAGGAAGTGGATGTGAAGCGTCTTCAAGAACGCCTACTGCAAGACAAGCAGATATTGACGTGGGTTCCCTGAACCAAGTTGTGGCGAGACTTCTCGCGCGGGACATCTTGAATAAGGTTGACTTTGCCGAGCCGACTGACTAACGTACGGCCATGAAAACTCAACACGTCTCTTCGCGAATTCAATATGGTAAGTGGACCCTTGCGGGGGTTCTGCTGAGTCTCGTGATTGCAGGAAGCGCAGTGGCTGCGGAACCAACGCCCAGCGCATTGGAAGCAGACTCCAAAGGCTGGGTGGACATCATACCTTCCGCGGACCTGAAGGGGTGGTCGCGCGTAGCGGTTCCGCCCAAGGATCCGCTTGGCAAGCAGCAGTGGCACGTCGAGGATGCCGGGAAAACGCTGGTCTGTGAAGGCGACGGCGGTCATGACATGTTGTTGTGTGACCGCGAATTCGGCGATGCCGTGTTTCACTTTGAGTTTCGTTACACGAAGGTCGAAGGGAAGACAGGCTACAATAGCGGCGCGTATGCGCGCAATTCCAAAGACGGTTCACTTTGGCATCAAGCTCAATTCGGTGATGCGGACGGGGGCTATCTCTTCGGCGAAACGCTTGGCCCAGACGGCAAGAAGAAATCGTTTGGCACCAAAGATGAGGTGAAAGACGGGCGCGTGAAACCTGCCGGTGAATGGAATACGCTGGAAATCACCGCGAAGGGCAGCGAACTGACTCTATGGGTGAATGGCGCGGTAACCTGCAAAGTGAACAACTGCGGCAACCCCAAGGGTTTTGTTGGGCTTGAAGGCGAAGGATATCGCATCGAATTCCGCAACCTTAAGGTCAAGGAACTGAAATAATCATCGCCGCGGCAATGTAAACCTACCCATACGGACCGGATTGTCCATATTGCTACCCCGCAGTTCCTCGAAAGACACATTATGCCGCGTTCAACAGCGGCGCATTCCTGCAACCTACTCCGGCTGTAATTCCTGGGGGCTTTAGTCAAGCTCGCTGACATCCTGAATCACGTTGTGTGTCTAGTTCCAAAGAGATCACGCAGATGCGGATTGAGGAAGCGTCCGTGTGGGTCAAGTTGAAGCCGCAACGTATGGAAATCCCCCCATTTCGGGTAGGATGCCTCCAGTTCATCTGAAGATAGACTATGCAATTTGCCCCAATGCGGGCGGCCGTCATATTTGCGAAAGACCTGTTCTGCCGCGTGAAAGTACTCGTGATAGTCCATGCCGCGGAATTGGTGCAACGAGATTGTGACGCTGTCACGTCCGTAGAATGGGCTCAACCAAAGGTCGTCCCCCTTCACGAAGCGGTATTCGATGGGGAAGCTGACCCCGAAGCGCCGGGATTCAACCAGCCGCAGAATCTCGTGCAGGGCTTCCGGACCGTGCTCGGCTGGAAGCGCGTATTCCATCTCGTTGAATCGTACGAGACGGCGCGTGGACAGGACTCTGTGTCCGTCGTCGATTTCCTCACGGCGGTTTGCGGTGCGCGCGGTGAAACGGCTGATCGCCGGACACCATCGTGAGTTTATTCGGCCCAGGGCTCCTACAAGTCCGAAGCACATATTCTCCAGCAAAACTTCGTCTACCCATTTCACTGCGGGACGCGTCGATGGTGGCGCGCTGGTACTGCGATGCCACTTGGCCATCGCCATGCTCGTGTGGGGAAATACGAAGAACTCGTAGTGACGGCACTCGCGCGCGAATGATTCCGCCTGTTCGATCGCTTCGCGTACGGGTAACGTGTCGGCAACGTAATGAAGGCGATACGACGGAACAAGTTTGAGCCGTACCTTCGCGAGGACCCCCAGCGCGCCAACAGAGACCGCAACGGCCTTCAACGTATCCGAGCCGGGCGCGCATTCGACAATTTCCCCGTCAGCGGTGACAAGCGTGACCGACTGAATGAAGGTGGAAAGGCACCCGAATTCGATTCCCGTACCGTGGGTGCCGGTACTCACGGCGCCTGCGATGGACTGAACATTGATGTCGCCAAGATTCGGCATGGCCAAACCGTGTTCGGCTAAGAGATGATTCAAGCGCCACAGCTTTGTGCCGGCCCATACCGTTGCTTCGCACATCTCGCGATTGACATCGAACACTCCCTGCATGGCATCGAGCGACAGGAGCGTGCCGTCTGTGGCGACTATGTCGGAAAAGGAGTGGCCTGAACCAACAACACGAATGGGAGAATTGCCTTCGCGGACTGTCCGCTGAAGCTCTTCCAATCCAGATGGTATTTCTATGCGTTCCGGGGCGCAACGAACACGGCCGGACCAATTCGACCATTTCCTATTTCCCACGGCGTCACCTCGCGTGTTGGCGTCCAACTGTAGTTGGGCTCAGGAGGCATGTCAACAGTGGAAGGTGCGGTTTCCAACATTGCGTTGTTGCCGTGGCGGTAATCGAAGAATATACTGATAGCTAGATTTAGGGTTGAGGGCTGTTCTCGTAAACAGGTTAAGAGGGAGGGTGAAGCTATGCAGTGCAGTTTCGCTCGGTATTTGCAGTTGCTGTCTCTTTCGCTAGCACTTGTTTGGGGAGTTGTCTCGACGGATGCCGCGACATTAACGGTCGGCTCATTCAATGTTGAATCAGGCGGAGCCACTCTGGACAAGACTGCAGAGGCGCTGGCCACAGTGGAGAAAGACGAACAATGTGATTTGTGGGGCCTGTGTGAAGTAACAGACAAGAGCTGGGCGCAGCAGTTTGAAGTGGCTGTGGAGGCTGCCAGTGGACACGACTTCTCGTATGTGCTAGGTACGACTGGCAGGACCGACCTGATGGCAATCGTGTACCGTACAGATCGCCTGGAACCCAAGGACGAAGCTGTGGAGCTTCACTATATTAATCCGGAAAACAAGGTGCGGTCTCCGCTGGTGATTCCTTTTCTGGACAAGGACACCGGCGCAACCTTTTACTTCATGGTTAACCATCTCTACCGGAGCAATAACAATGCGAGGCATACGCAGGCATCGCAGTTGAACGAGTGGACGCGTGCACAATTGACAAAGGATCCAACGGTGGGCGTAATTGCTGTCGGCGATTACAACTTCGATTACCGCGTATCGGATGAAGGACACGACAAGGGCTTTGACAATATGATTAGCGATGGCGTGTTTGCTTGGGTTAAGCCCGGCGCGCTCATTCCGTCGCAGTGTAACAAAAACTATAAATCGATCCTTGACTTTGTATTTACTGCAGGCCCGGCGCAGCAATGGAAGGCGAATTCCACGATAATCCCGATGGCCAGTGATTACTGCAGCAACGGGGACAACAGCGATCATCGCCCGCTTGTTGCCCATTTCGAGATTGGCGAATCACACAAAGATGATGAGTTGATTCGCCGCATTGAAGCAATGGAGAAATCTCTGTCCGAACTCAAGACGATTATTATGCAGCGGAACTAGTCCTTTTCTTCACAGGAAGTAAAAACGTTGCCGCGTGGAACCGGCTTCGTGTTCCACGCGGCTATTCGAATCGCTTAGCTTGCGATGACGGTTTAGCTGCGGCGCTTCTTGCCCATGCGTGAAGCCGCCAGACCGGCGAGTCCCGTGCCCATCAGAAGCATCGAGGCCGGTTCCGGTACCACCGCCGGAGGATGGCACTTGGCCATGCCCTGACCAAATTCTTCGCTTACGGAAGCATTGATGCTCTCGCTCGCCGACGCGACGCTGAATGTATTGCTTGCGTAAGCCGACGAAGTCGACGTTGCCGACGCAGACTGATTCAACGACGGCTGCTGCGGCGTCATAAAGACCGGGTTGGAACCCAAAGTCGCTTGTGGAAGTCTCCACCCAGAGATGACGCTTGAATCCAGCCCCTTCGCATACGCCGCTTCGGAAGAAGAAGCGTTTGTGAACGCCGCCATTCCGTCCGTGTTCTCCAAGAGCTGCTGGCTGAGCAGGTTCTTGCCAACCAACGGGGTGTACCGCAACTGGCCTCTTGAAGTCGCAGGCATCCAGGCGAACGGAATCGCCGTATGAACTGAAGACGAATTCCAGTCCCACATTCCAACGCGATCCGCCAAGCTTTCAAACAGTGCGCTGTTCTGGCCAAGCAGCCACGCCTCGGGATTTGTCATGTCGGCAAGCGGTGTCGAGTACGTGGGCATCATAGTTGCCCCAACCGGCAGAGCAACGAACGCTAGTGCAACGATCGAGAGTGCAACGGCCAGGCGGCGAGTCGAGATCTTCATACTTCCTTCCCCCTCATTCTTTCCCAGCCTCAACTGGACTGGGAAGGTATTCATCAGTCTTGTGGGGGTATAGAGCATAGGATGTGCCGATTTTGGCGCAGAGTTGGAAAGGCTTAAGCAGGAATGCCTTACGCAAGTACACGAAAATCGAACGATGGTTCAAGAGTTGTCAAGTTTGGATAAATGTGTCGCCAAAATGAGCATACTTTCTGTTTAAAGGTATCGAATTGGCAAGAATTTACTAATCCAACAAGGGCTATTGTCTTGGGGAATCAAGCCCGATTGCCTTGCTTATGACGAAGAGGGGTCGTTGCTGCAGCTCAATCATGGCTCGCCCAACATATTCCCCGATGATGCCAATCAGTAAGCATTGGACGCCGCTCACGAGCAATAGACCGAGCATGCCCCATTCCAGCAAAGACGCGGGGTTCGACCGAAGCAGGAGCCCCAGCGCCGCAACCATGGACATCGAGATGATGAAGACGCCCAGCCAAAGTGCAATCCGAAGTGGCAAAGTCGAAAACGCTGTTAGGCCTGTGACGGCAAGGCGCAGGCTTCTCAGGAAGGAATACTTCGTCTTGCCGTGCATGCGGCGTTCTTGCGTATAGTCCACGACGGAATGAGCATATCCCGTCCATGAACTGAGCGTGCGCATGAGCCGGTTCCGCTGCGGACACGCGTTCAGGACATCCACCACGGCGCGGTCCAACACGCGGAACTCACCCGTGTCGAGAGGGTAGTCCCATCCGGTCGCGGCACGCATGACGCGATAGAATACGAATGCGAAGGCCCGTTTGCTCGCGGCGTGTTCGATCCGGCGAATGCGGCGTCCAGCCACAATCTTGTAGCCTTCCCGCCAGCGTGCGAGCATTGCGGGGATGACCTCGGGGGGATCCTGCCCGTCCGCATCCATAACAATGACGGCATCCCCCGTCGCTGCCTGCAAGCCCGCCGTTATCGCCGCGTCCTGCCCGAAATTGCGCGTGAACACGAGGGCGCGAACGCGCGCGTCACGAGAATGGAGCTCGTTAAGAACTTCCGCAGAATTGTCTGTGCTGCCATCGTCGACAACGATCAGTTCCCATTCGCAGTCCACCCCGGCCAAGACATCGGTCAAGCGCTCATACAATGGGACTAGATTGGGGGATTCGTTGAGCGCAGGAACAACGATGGAAATACGTACCGCAGACGAAGACAACTACGACTCCTTTCCTGTCGGCTAGGCTGATAGGACTACCGGAGTGTGGCGAAAACAATGCGGGCGATACCCCTGCACATTCGCCATTACGCAACACAAGCCTTCATAACGCCCCAAGCTTACGTCGTGGGCCGATAATATACAATGGCTGCGCCTGGCGCAGTCGCAATCTCGATCGTCAGTTTGGCGAGTTCGTTTCCTGACACGGTCTTCGTGTCTTGGGTATCTTCGAAGGAAATCACATACTTCATGTTCTGGTCGACTCCTTTCAGCGCAAGGATTCGGGACGCGTCTTGGCTTTCGGAGCGCCGGAACACGATGATCATGCCATCGTTCGATTCGGCCCGGTGAAACTGATAGCCAAACCACTGCCGTTCCGATGCGTCGTGGGGGAAAACGGGGTAGAAATCTCCCAGCAAGAACGGCCGCACCTTCTTCGATATCGCTACCGTTCGCGCGATTGCTTCCGGCACTACAGTTTCGTCGAACGTCTCCGGCGTTCCTACGCCCAGGGGACCGAGGATATTGCCTGCTGTCATCGCGCTTCGGAATTCGTAGCTGGGCTCAAGCGCGAAGTTGCCGCAGCCGTGGAACGGAATCCACCGCCACAGGCCCGCGTTTTGAAGCTGGTCCGCCGCAGGAGCAGGCTTCCCGGAGCATTGGAGGTCGCTGTGCCACAGCGGCAAACCGCGCATGCACGTCTCAAGGTCGATACGACGGCCTCCGCTGGCGCAATTGTCGATGACCAGCCCTGGATGCCGGCTCCGCAACTCGTCCCACATCCAATAGAGTCCCTCAATGTAGTGGTTTTCGGTGATCCCCTGCCGATTGGCTTCGTCCTTTGCCCGCCAATACGACAACGGTTGGATGTTGAAATCGCAGCGGAACCAATCGATTTGGGCCTCAGTGACCTGCTTATCGATGTACTCCATCAACCATTGGCGCGCTTCCGGGTCCGCGAGGTTGTACAAACCGCTGCCGTCGCCCTTGGTCGAGATTACGTACTGGGGCTTCGTGGTGGCGATTTTCGTGCCGGGAGCGACGCGTTCAGGCTCGAACCAGAGCAGATATCCGAGTCCCGCGGCGCGCGCCGCATCGCCGACGGGCTTAAGTCCGCGCGGGTACTTTGCGAGGTCCGGTTCCCAGGTTCCCGTACCTTCGGGAAAGCCCTTTGGATACCACTGTTGCGGGTCCATGTCCGACCAGAAGACTTCCGCACCTCGTTTGGCGATGACGGGCATGGTCCGGACATGGGGTCCTTCGTACGAACCGTCGGGGTCGGTTACGGTAACGCTGGCACAGATCGGCGGGAACACGAGCTTGTCTCCGCGCCGTGGAACGTAGTGAGCAAGCAACGTTCTTCGCAGCAGGTTGTTCCCCAATAGAGGGTCATTGCCTTTCCAAAACACAAGCAGCATGCGCGGCGTGCGCACCGACTCGCCGGGGTGGAGAACGAACTTGGTGGTCTGTTGACCTGCCTGAACGCGAAACGTGCCGTCCGAGTCCCGAAGGAAGGCGGCATTCCATTGGCCCGACCAGCCAACGGCCAACGTGACGCCATGTCCGTGGGCGTCCAGCGTGAAGAACGGAAGATGGTCTTCAGACGAACGGCCGGCGCTGGGAGAAAACGCCAGCGGTTCGCGGCGGTCTGGGGCGAATACGTCTTCGACGGGAGCAAAGCTCTTGTCTGAATTGCTGTCGCCAAGCGAATGATGGACGGTGACTTCGCCGTTCATGCCCGCAAACGCGGCGTCGAGGGGAAGCAAATCCTCGATAAGGGGCGTATCGGCATTCCCGGTGTTCGTTACACGAGCGACCCATTCCACAACCGGGAGCTTCTCGAACGTGGTGATTTCACAGGTGACGCGCAATCCCGTCTTGGGGTCGGTGAAGACGCGAGTGACGCGGCCGTGCTCCTCCGATTGCGCATGATCCCACGAAGGCAAGAACTCGCTGGAAGGTTTGTGTGCGTAACGGAATGCAAACGCCGTATCTTCACCGGTGCCACGCAGCAGGTGAGTGTCGGACCAAGTAACCATCGCCGAAATATCAGCCGTACGGGCAACCGTATCTGGGTACACCGGCAAGCTAAGTGCCAGAAGAGCGGCAAAAGCACGAGCTATCGTCATTCCCTATCCCCCCTTTTCAATCGAAGGTATACGCGTGGTTGCCTGATTTTGTCCGATTCGGACGCTAGTATACGTTCAACCTATGCAACGTTGTTACGTCCGATTGCATCCAAGGATCAGGCCGCCATACACCGTTGCGGGGGAAACTCGGGGGCAAGAACTGTGAATCGCAGGGGTCTCGTCGCATTTCTGCTATTGACCTTCGGAATGACCTATTTCTACGAAGGGTGTCTCATTGCCGCCGGGGTAGGGATGAATTTCGGGGCGTCATCCAAACTTCCAATGGCCCCTCCATACGCCGCGCTATTGGTTGGCTTGGCCATGTGGATACCTGCATTGTCTGCGGCTGTCGTTGTCCGTCTTGTCACCCGTGAAGGGTTTGGAGCACTGAATCTTCGTTTCGGATCCTTAAAGCCCTATCTCTTTAGCATGCTCGTTGTGCCAGCCTGTTTCTTCATAATTTACGCAGTATCCAGTGTTTTTGGCATCGCCTCTCCGGATTGGCAATTGACTGTATTCAAAAGCATGTTGACGGAGCGGGGTATGAGTGAGCAGGCGTTTCCGCCGGCAACCGTCATTCTCCCCGGAATCTTGACGGCGAGTATCCTGATGGGGCCAGTTCTCAACGGTCTCTTCGCTTTTGGCGAAGAGCTTGGCTGGCGAGGTTACTTGCTGCCTAGGCTCATGCCGCTGGGTAAAAGGAAGGCCTACCTGATCGTAGGCGTTATCTGGGGCCTATGGCATGCTCCGCTCATCTTGGTTGGCTTCAATTACCCCGGATACCCAATTCTCGGAATAGTTGCCATGGCGTGCATGACAACCTGCTTTGGCGTATACGTCAACGAATTGACGCTGCGCCACAGAAGCGTCTTTCTCGCGGCTTGGATTCACGGGGCATTCAACGGGCAAGCCTATGGCATATGGCGGTTACTCTTCCCCGACGTAAACCCGATCATAGGCGGTTTTACAGGCGTAGTGGGCATGGTCACTTGGCTTGTGGTTGGAGTCGGTTTGTTCTACATCGCGAAACGGAGAAACGCTAACGAATTGCCGCGCTAACGGGCGCGACCGGGAACGCTGTGGACCTCGATTCTGTTTAAGCAGCTGGCAGCTATTCAGGTGTTTGGGGGCTGGAGTGATTGCCGATTGCAAAGGATTCAACCCTGTGCTAGATTGAGGCGTCCGAGGGGATTCAAAAGGAGGCGTAGGGTTATGGAATGCCTGGTATGTCAGATCCGGAGTTCGGTTGGGTTCTGCGCCGAATGCCAAGGGTTGCTTTGCGAGACGTGCGGCGTTCCTTGCGAGCAATGCGGCAGTCCGTCATGTCCCACCCATATTCATGAGACGCGTAGCGGTAGAAAGCTGTGCATAAAGTGCTATGAGGACCGTCAGGCGAAGCGCGCACAGGCCAAAGCCGCGGCAGAACGCGCCCATGACGACGAGGCAGTCCCCGCCCAGGTTACCCCGGAGGTTGCCGAGGTGGCCTTGGTCGGCAGTGCCAGAAAGATGCCGCAACCCTGGCAAGTGAGTCTGTATATCGCCTCGGCCGGTCTGCTTGCCGTATTGTTGATGTTTGTCTTCCCCTCGTTCCGGCGCATTCCCCTTGGTCCTACCTCCTACATCCCGACGCCGTACGTGATGCTGCTGATTCCGCTCATCGCGGTGGTGTGGGCGACAGTCGGGATTATTCGAGTCGAGTTTTTCCGTGACCGTTCGAAGTGCTTCATCGGAATTGGGCTGGCTGTGCTGACGCTGATACTGTCGGTAGTTGCCGTGCGCACCGATCCCGCAGCGGCCGCTCAAGCGCAGGTCAAATCCATGGAAGAGGTCCGCAAGCAAATGACGCCAGACCAACTGAAGGATTGGCGCGAGAGAACGCTGAAACGATACGAATAGGTTCTAACCATGATCGGTCTCGCCGACATCTACATCTGGGTACTGCAGAACAAGTGGTGGTTGGCAGGGCTGGTGCCTTTCGTCATCGTTATCCTGCTTGTGCGATCCGCCAGTGTGAAGTAGTTGCGGCGAAGCGCCGGCTGGCGTAGTGCCCGCGCCTCATCTTTTGCATTATGCCCGCCCGCACCGTAGGATCATGGGCAGAAGTTCAACTCTGGAGAATTGCCATGAGGTTTGGAATAGCATTTCTATCCGCAGGGCTCGCATTGGCGGCTTTGCTGACCCCCGGTTGCGCCCGCAAGCTCCATTCGGAGCAGGAACGCAACATGACACTGGGTATCGTGCAGAAAGAGATCCACATGGGCATGACGTCGGTCGAAGTGGCCGAGGCGTTAGGTTCGCCCAACATGGTGCGTCGCGACAGCGAAGGCAAAGAAACCTGGATCTACGACAAAATCGCGACCGAGGCGTCGTACAAGAACTCCAGTTCGAACGCGGGCGCGGGACTGAATGCGGCGGGCGTGCCCGGCAACGTGCTGGTACTTGGCAACGTCAACGCGGGACGCTCGAAGAATCGCGGTTCATCCGCAACGACGCAGAAGACCTTGACCGTCATTATCCGCTACGACAAGGACGACAAGGTCGAGTACTTCACGTACCATTCGAGCACCTTCTGATATGCGCAGCCGAATCGTATCAATCGCCGCCCTTGTCGGAACGGTGCTGGCCGGTGCGGGTTGCCTGTCCGACGGAGGAAGTCCTCCCCCGCCCACGCAACTTGAACTGCGCGGTTTCCAGACACGCGAGTACGACACGCAGGACATGCGCCTGGTCATGAAGGCTATGGTGAATGTGCTGCAGGACATGGGATTCATCATCAACAACGCGGACACGCAGCTTGGCCTGCTATCCGCAAACAAAATGACCGACATCGCCCACTCGAAACGGGAAATCAAACGCGCGCAGAAGAAAGAAGAGCTATTGTCGAAGACGCTTGTGTTGGACTGCACGGCCAACGTGAGTGCATTCGGCAAGCAGTCGCGCGTTCGCGTCAATTTCCAGCAGCGTGTATTGGGCACGAACGGCGCGACGATGTCTGCCAGCCCCATCACGGACGCCGCCTTCTACCAGCAGTTCTTCGCGCAGGTCGACAAAGGGATCTTCCTGCAGCAAGAAGGAGTGTGAAGGGCCCGTCCTGATTCTCGACGCTCGTGTGCCACAATCCCGCAATTTGCGCCGGCGCAAATTGCTCACGTGCAAGATCTTGAGGTTATGCCATGAGGATTTCTCGCGAACTCGTTCCGTTTGCGGAGAACCGCCTAGTCTTTGACCGCAAGTCTCGCAAACGCTCTGGTTACGAGACAAGTTAAGTGTTCGTGAGAAATCCGGACTATCCAGGGAGGACTCCGCATGTCTCGATTCCCCGCGCTTTTTGTGTGCCTTCTCGCAATTACCATAACACCCCATTCTATGGCAGGAGGGGGACCCGAACCCGACGTGCCCTACGTACAGGAGTATCACGAGCGGTATCCCCTGGCTACTCCCGATGAGAACGACGTACGAGCCATCGCGGTCGACACAAGCGGCTCCGCGTGGATCGCCACCAAGATGGGTGTGCGGGTATTGCGCGATGGGGCATGGAGCAATATTGGCGGCAAGGGCGACATCGGAAAGACATTCGATGTCGCTGCCGGCACGGATGGATCCGTGTGGGTGGGAGCGTGGGATGGCCTGTACCGGTTTTCCAGTGAGACGGTCGAGAAGATCGATGAAGTTAAAGGCCCCGTTGCTGCTATTGGTCTCAATCAAGACGGTTTGATTGCCGCTGGAATCGATGTGATCTGGCGCTTCGACGGGAAGAAGTGGAAGCGAATTGAAGGACCCTGGTCCGGATCCCCGCGCGCCGTGTGCCCCCTCCCCAATAACGGTTTCCAACTGGGAACGACGCATGGCCTGTTCGAACGGTCGCTGAAGGGCGATTCGGTACTTGTCCGCGAGAACGAGTTGGTATCGGGTTTCGTACAGGCACTTGCGATGGGCGCCGATGGCCGTCTGTGGATAGGGCAACTCGGCGGCGTTGATGTCTACCGTAACGGTCAACGCCTCAAACACCTCACGGCTGCGGAAGGTCTGCCCAACTACAACGTGCGCGCGCTGGCTATCGCGCCAGACGGCGCCGTGTGGATGGGTACGGAACTGGGCGTTGTGCGCTATGACGGGACCTGGTCTTTGCGTCACGGACTCCGGTGGCTCGTGAGCAACGACGTCCGCGATCTTGCGGTGGCCTCGGACGGGGCCGTGTGGGTGGCCACGGACAAGGGCGTCAGCGCGATAAAGCGTAGAGACATGACGTTGGCCGCCAAGGCCGACGAGTTCATGAAAGTATGCCGGGCGCGGCATATTCGCGAGCCGGGAATCGTGCGGCGTTGCGCATTGAAGGTACAGGGAGACGTTTCGACTTCGCAGTTCATCGACGACGATAACGACGGTTCTTATACGGCCTACTATTTGGTCATGCAGGCATTCCGCTATGCCGCGACGAAAGACCCCGATGCACGTGCCGAGGCCAAGCGGGCCTTTGATGTACTGGTCCTGTTGCAGCGCGTCACGGGTACCGAGGGTTTCTTCGCGCGCACGATCGTGCCCGTCGATTGGGGCAAGGTGAACGATGCGAATGAAGAAGTGACCGGGGACGTGATTGCCGAGCGCAGGGTTCGGGAAGCCCGCTGGAAGCAGGTGGACGAGCGCTGGCGGCCCAGTGCGGACGGGAAGTGGCTGTGGAAGGGCGACACAAGCTCGGATGAAACCGTTGGCCATTATTTCGGCTACTTCTTCTATTACACGCTGGTTGCGGACGATGCCGAGAAGGAATACGTCCGCCAACACGTGCGTCGTGTGACGGACCACATCGTGGATGGCGGCCTGGTGCTTACGGACATCGACGGCACACACACGCGGTGGGGCGTTTGGGCGCCCGAACGGCTCAACCACGATCCCAATTGGACTGCGGAGCGCGGGATCAATTCCATGGAGATTCTGTCATTCTTGAAAGTTGCTCATACGATAACGGGTGACGCGAAGTACGACCGGGTATACCGCGAACTCATCGAGAAGCACGGCTACGCCAAGAATGCCAGCAACTGCAAGACATTCATTCTGTCACAACGAACGCATATCGACGATGAGTTGTTGGCGATGACGCTGCCAGGATTGCTGCTTAGCGAGAAGGACCCCACGTTGCGGGAGTACTACCTTCGCGGTCTTGAACAATGGTACAGCGGACTCAAGGACGACCAGAGCTATTGGTTCGACTTTGTATACCGTCTGTGCTCCGGACGCGACACGGACGTGAAGCAATCTGTCGAGTACATGCGCGACGCGCCACTCGACCTGATCGAATGGACCATGGACAACACCTCGCGCGAGGATTTGCGCCTGGTGCGCCGTCCGGAAATAGACCCGTTGCAGACCGATCGCCTGGTGCCGCCCAGTGAACGGGCCGTCGCGCAATGGGACCGCAATCCCTGGATCGCTGTGCAGGGAATGGACGGCTACTCCGAGGCCGAAGGCGTGGCTTGGCTAATGCCGTACTGGATGGGCCGCTGCTACGGGTACATCGCCGAGCCGAAGTAGTCTGGCACTGCTTCGCAAACTGCCGTGAATGGGGTACAATACCCGTTCTTAGGCTGCCGAATGAACGATAAGGCTGGTATTTTGTCTAGCGATTCACACATTTCTAAAGATAGCCAGGCGAGGGCTCATGCGCTCGCGTTGGAGCAACGTTTACGCTCGCAAAACAGCGCGCTGGTCGAGTTGTCGAAGGTCAACGTGTCGGAAGACAAGGATCCCGAGGCAACGTTACGCGCCTTGGTTGAAGTGGCCGCGCGGACCCTGGATTGCGATCGCGTCGGTATCTGGAGATACGAACGGACTGCGGGCCAGCTCTACCAAATGGCTCTGTTTCAACGCTCCACGGGTGAATTTACTTCGGGGGCGGTGCTTCGCAGAACAGACTACCCCGCGTACTTCGCGGCAATTGATGAGGACTTCACGATTGTCGCGCATGACGCACATGCCGACCCCCGGACCGCGGAGTTCTCGGTCTCTTACCTGACCCCGCTCGGCATTTCGTCCATGCTTGATGTGCCCATCTGGGATCGCGGCGAAGTCATTGGCGTCGTGTGTCACGAGCACGTGGGGGCGCCACGCGAGTGGCAATCCGACGAGGAGAACTTCGCGCTCGCCATCGCCAAGTTTGCGGCAATCGTGCTCGATACGGCCTCGCGGGTCGGAGCGGGGTCGGTTCGACTGCGAGAATCCTTGCAAGAACTACCGGATCAGGCGCTCGACCACACGCTGGTTGTCGATCACAATCATCGAATTACATATGTTACGCCAACTATTCAGCGCGCCTTGGGCTATCGAACCGAAGAGATGCTGTACAAGCACCTCGACACCTACGTACACCCCGATGACTACGCAACGCTGAACTCGGCGCTGCTGCCTCGCCTCGAAAGCCCGGCCACCTCGCATTTCCTGGAGTTCCGCCTTCGACACCGCGAGGGAACCTGGCGGCACATCGAATCCGTGAGCGTGAACCTCATGGGTGACCCGGATATTCAAGGCATTGTGCTGCACTTCCGTGACGCCACGGAACGAAAAGTGTGGGAGAAAGCCATTCGCGAGAGCGAACAGCGGAACAGTGCGGTCATTGAGAATGCGCTGGACGCATTTGTGTCGATGGATGAATCGGGCATTGTAACGGGCTGGAATGGGCAGGCGGAGGTTGTGTTCGGATGGCCAAGGGAGAGCGCCATCGGCAAGGATCTCAGTTCCCTGATCGTGCCGGAGCGCCTACGTCAGGCGCACGTCGACGGTTTCAAGCGATTCTTGCAGACGGGGAACACGGAGCGGATGCGCCGTCGCGTGGAACTTACCGGGCTGCATCGCGATGGTCACGAGTTTCCGGTCGAATTATCGGTCACACACAGTCTCGTGGGCGGATCGCACACGTTCAGCGCGTTTCTTCGGGATATCTCGGAACGTAAAGCGACGGAGAAGGCTCTTCACGAAAGTGAAGAGCGATTTCGCACTCTAGTCGAGCATGCGCCCGAGGCCATTGTGGTGATTGACGTGGAGACACTGAAATTCGTCGATGCAAACCACAACGCCGAACGGCTGTTCGGACTGAGTCGTGAACAACTCATGACGGTGGGGCCGCTGGAAGTCAGCGCAACCGAGCAATCGGTTGGAACGTACAATAGTGAGTTGGTGCACGACCGGATTCGCCAGGCTTTGTCGGGCGAAAGCCCGAAGTTCGAATGGAATTGCAGGAATGCGAGTGGCCGGGGGATCCCGTGCGAAGTCAGACTCGTTCGGCTGCCGGCCACGGGGCGACAACTGATCCGCGGCAGTGTGACCGATATCAGGGAGCGCAAGTGGGCGCAGGAGTTGCACAAAAACTACAGCCTCACCCTGGAAGAGCAGGTAGCTGCCCGGACACAGGAAATCGAGGCGAAGAACCTTGAACTCGAAGCCACGCTTGAGAAATTGCGCCAGACGCAGAGCCGCATGATCATCCAAGAGAAGATGGCTTCCTTGGGCGTACTGACCGCGGGAATTGCACACGAAATCAAGAACCCGCTTAACTTCGTGAACAACTTCGCCGAGCTCACGGTCGAGTTGGTCGACGAAGCGCGTGTGCTCCTGGAGAAGCACGGAGAAAAGATCGCCGGTACGGACGGCGAAGCCTTGTTCGAATTGTTCAACGACATTTCGCAGAATGCGGCGCGAATTCGTGAGCACGGCCGCCGTGCCGACGGCATTGTGCAGAGCATGTTACTGCATTCTCGGGGCAAGACAGACCAGCGGCGCCCCGCCGATTTGAATGCGATCGTGACCGAGTTCGTAAAGTTGGCGTATCACGGTATGCGCGCCCGAGATGCTTCGTTCCGCGTGAAGATCGACATGAGACTCGACGATACAATTCCGCCGATTCCCGTCGTGTCGCAAGACATTAGCCGCGTCGTGCTCAACCTCGTCAACAATGCGTGCTATGCGGCCTATGAGCGAAAGCGCGCCACGGGCGGTGAGTTCGCGCCCGAAGTCATCGTGCAGACGACGAACAAGGCCGACAGCGTGGAGTTTCGCGTGCGCGATAACGGCGTGGGGATTCCGGAGGACATCCGGGAATCCGTGTTCACGCCGTTCTTCACAACAAAGCCCGCCGGTGAGGGAACGGGCCTTGGACTGTCGATCTGTTACGACATCGTTGTAAGCGAACACGGAGGACAGATCGCGATCGACTCGGAAAAGGGATCGTTCACCGAGGTTCGCATCACGCTGCCGAAAGAACTGCCCGATGTGGGAGGGGGGATATGATTAAGGTACTGGTTGTCGATGACGAGCACGACATCGAGACCCTGTTTCTGCAGCGGTTTCGCAAAGAAGTGAAGTCTGGAGAAGTCGAGCTGCACTTCGCGTTTTCGGGCGAAGGCGCGCTTCAGTATCTGGAACAAGACGGCATGGCGGACCTGGTGCTGATTCTCTCGGACATCAATATGCCGGGAATGAACGGCATTGAACTGCTTCGCCGTATCAAAGAAACGAAACCCCACCTCACGGTGTATATGATTACCGCGTATCATGACGATACGAATTACCAGGCCGCCATGACGGCAGGCGCGGACGGCTATATAGCCAAGCCGATAGATTTCGATGGTTTGAAAGTGAGAATTCACGAACTGATAGAGCGACAGGGATGATAGCTGACTCTACACCCATGAGAATTCTGGTCGTCGACGACGAACCGGATCTGGAAACGCTGATACGGCAGCGGTTTCGCGGGAGAATCCGCGAAGGCCGCTACGACTTCCTCTTTGCGCGAAACGGAGTCGAGGCGTTGGATAAATTGCGGGACGACGAGTCCATCGAAGTCGTGTTGACCGATATCAACATGCCGGAGATGGATGGATTGACCTTGCTGTCTCACTTGGCGGAGTTGGAAGCGGTCCGCAAGTCGTTGATCGTGTCCGCGTACGGCGATATGGAGAACATTCGCGCCGCCATGAATCGCGGCGCTTTCGACTTCATCACAAAGCCTATCGATTTCAAGGATCTTGAGATTACGCTGGAAAAGACGCGCCAGGAACTGCGAACAATGAAGCTTGCGCGCGAGGCACGCGAGAACCTTTCCGCGGTGCAGCGCGAATTGGATGTGGCGGCGCGCATTCAACAGGCTATTCTCCCGCAGATATTTCCGCCCTTCCCCGACCGAACCGAATTCGATATCTACGCGGAGATGATCCCCGCGCGACAAATCGGCGGTGATTTCTACGACTTCTTCTTTATCAACGAGCACCGGTTGGGGATTGTCATCGGCGACGTGGCGGGCAAGGGGATGCCGGCGGCACTGTTCATGGCGGTCTGCCGCACCTTGCTGAAGGCGACGGCTGTTACAGGGATGACCCCAGGCGACTGCCTCCGGCACGTGAACACGCTGGTGTGCGCCGACAACGGCGCAGGACTTTTCGTGACGTTAGTCTACGGTATTCTCGATACCCGAACGGGGATCGTCGAGTACAGCATTGCGGGCCACTTGCCACCCATTCTGATTGGCGGAGGCGGCATGGCGCGCGAGTTGCCGCGTACCGGCGGTCTTGTGCTCGGAGTTGCCGGCGACGCGGTCTATGTCACAGACACGATCAAGCTCAAGCCACATGAAGGTCTGTTGCTCTACACGGACGGCGTGAGCGAGGCCATGGACAAGTCACACCGGTTGTTTTCCGAGTCCCGTTTGCTCGATACCGTGACGCGTCTTCAGGCGCAGACACCGGACGTACTCATCGAGGGCATCGTGTCGGAAGTGCGCGCCTTCACGGACGGTTATCCGCAATCAGACGATATTACCTTGCTTGCCCTGAAGTTTCTTGGCACGCAAGGCTAGGCGGGCGAAGCTGCGCTGTGACTATCGGTTTGTCAAGCGTCTGGTGATTCGGATTCATTCCAAAGCCCGACGGGACGCACGTTCTTGCCCACCGTGGCGGTACGGGCGTCTCCGAGATCTTCGCGGGCTTGCTGCAGAAGACCTCGCAAACGCTCTGCGATTTCAGGGTGATCGCTAATGACCGACTTCTGTTCGCCGGGATCGGTGCGCAGGTTGAACAAGGCTTCCGGGGATTCGATATCCTTCGCAGGCAATCCCCGGATTTGTTCTTCGCGGAGAGGAGTTGCCACGCGAAGCTTCCAATCCCCGCTACGCACAGCATCGAGCTGGTTACCGTTGTAATAGAAGAAGGCTTCGTGAGGCGTCTTGGCGTTCGCCTCTCCCGATATGAGAGGCAGGATGTCCTTACCATCGATTGTGCGGTCGGTTGGAACGGCCGCGCCTGCAATTCCTGCGAATGTAGGCAAGATGTCCATAGTTGTCGCGAGTTCGTGACAGACGGAACCCGCCGGAATATGTCCCGGCCAGCGCATGATGCAGGGCTCGCGCATGCCGCCTTCAAAGGTTGTCCCCTTGCCCGCGCGGAATGGTGTCGCGTGTCCACCGTCTTCGCCTTGTGAATACCAAGGACCGTTATCCGACGTGAACACAACCAGCGTGTTACCGTCAACGCCTGCTTCAGTCAGCGCGTCCAGCACGGTTCCCACACTCCAATCGATCATTTCTATGACATCGCCATAGAGCCCACCCGCAGACTTGCCGCGAAACCGATCCGAAACGTGCAACGGCGTGTGCGGCATGTTATGCGGCATATACAGAAAGAATGGACACTCCTTGTTTTCCCGAATGAAGCGCACGGCCTCTTCGGTGTATCGCTCGGTGAGCGTGTCTTGGTTTGCCGGTTCCTCGACGGTCTCCTCGTTCCGCATGAGCGGACTTGGCTTCATGTCGTTGCTGTAAGGAATGCCAAAGTACGAGTCAAAACCATTACGTGTGGGAAGGAACGGCGGCTTGTGTCCAAGATGCCACTTGCCCACGCAGGCCGTGGCGTACCCCTTGCTCTTCAGAAGCTCGGCGATAGTGACCTCATCAGGATTCAGTCCGCAGGTCATGTCTGGGAAGATGACGTGTCCGCGGCCTTTCTTGCGGGGCATTTCCGCCATGCCGACACGCTGCGGGTAACACCCGGTCATGAGTGCCGCGCGTGACGGCGTGCATACGGGCGCGGCGGAATAGAAATCGGTAAACCGCATGCCTTCAGTGGCCATCCGGTCAAGGCGAGGTGTCTTGATGTCCGGCGCGCCGAAACAACCCACGTCCGCATAGCCCTGGTCGTCTGTAAAGATGATAACGAAGTTTGGCGGTCGTTCTGAGGCGGAAGCCTGGAGGAGGCTTGAAATCATGGCGGTACCGCAAGCGGCCCCCGCGACACGGCGTAGAAACTCGCGACGAGGCATTTCAACGTTATTGGTAGGATTCATGTCTCGGGGCCTCCTGTCTCGAACAAAGAGCATAGCACGCGAGGTCCGGGAATGCGCGTGGGAGGGGGTGGCGGCAATGCCGGATTACCTGTCCGGTCTACAAGTTGCCTGGGGAAGGTTCGGCGGATACAATGCCGGGATTGGGCGTGCGGAAAGCACAGGGGAACCCACCCGGGTCGGAAGGAGATATCTCACCATGCCAGGCAAGACCAACGTCACTTTCGGTTTGATCGTCGGAAACCGGGGATTCTTCCCGGATGAGTTGGCCCGCGAAGGCCACGCTTTCATGACTAAGTTATTGAAGAAGCTGGGCTACGGCGTCGTTGTCCTGTCGGACAAAGATACCAAGTACGGAAGCGTAGAAACGTGGGACGATGCCAAGAAGTGCGCCGAGCTTTTCAAGAAGAACAAAGACAAGATCAACGGTGTAATCGTTACCCTTCCCAATTTCGGCGATGAGCGCGGGATTGCCGATTCGTTGAAGCTGTCCGGACTGGATGTGCCCGTCCTTGTGCATGCGTGGCAAGACGACGCGAAGAAAATGTCGCTGAAGCACCGTCGCGACTCCTTCTGCGGCAAGATGAGCGCGTGCAACAACCTGCGGCAATATGGCATACCCTATTCGCTGACGGCGCGTCATACGCTAAATCCGGAGACGGAAGAGTTCGAGAACGAATTGCGCACGTTCGCGGCGACGTGCCGCGTGGTGTGCGGATTGCGCAACTGCCGCGTAGGCGCGGTGGGCGCACGGCCTGCGGCATTCAACACGGTTCGCTACAGCGAGAGACTGTTGCAGGAATCGGGTATCAGCATCGAGACACTGGACCTGTCGGAAGTGTTCGGGCGTGCGGCGCGGCTTAGCGACACCGATGCCAAGGTGAAGGCGCGGATCGAGGCCATCAAAGGCTACACAAACACGAAGGGCGTGCCGAATCCTGCCCTCGTGAAGATGGCGAAACTGGCACAGGTCATCGACGAGTGGAAGACAGCACTCGACCTTAACGTGACGGCGCTCCAGTGCTGGACCAGCATGGAGGAATTCTACGGTATCGTCCCCTGTACCGTGATGAGCATGATGAGCGATCAGCTTTCGTCGTCCGCGTGCGAGACGGACGTGGCGGGCGCCATCAGCATGCACGCGCTGGCGCTGGCATCGCAGACCCCGAGCTTCCTGCTCGATTGGAACAACAACTACGGCGACGAGCCCGACAAGTGCGTGTGTTTCCACTGCTCGAACCTGCCCAAGAGCTGCTTCCACGAAACGAACACCACGATGATCTACCAGGATATCATCGCCGGTACGGTGGGCAAGGACAATACCTACGGTTCGCTGCAAGGCCGTATCAAGGCGCACCCGATGACCTATTGCCGCATGAGCACGTTCGATACCTACGGCATGATCCGCGCCTACGTCGGCGAAGGCGCGTTCACCAACGACGCGCTCGACACCTTTGGCGGATTTGGTGTCGCGCAGGTGCCCGATCTGCAGGGTCTGCTGCAGCACATCTGTCAGAACGGCTTTGAACACCACGTTGCGGCCAACCACGGTCAAGTGGCCCGCGCTGTCCATGAGGCATTCACCGTCTATCTCGGTTGGGACTGTTACTGGCACCAGGCTTAACGGAACAGGAGCGCGAAGCATGAGTACTCTCGGCGTTGGAGTTGTTGGTGCAGGGTGGGTCGCGGGCGAGTACATTCGCGCGGCAGACGCCAATCCCGATACGAAGCTGATAGGCATCTGTGCGCGCAAGGAACGGGCCGCGCGCGACAAGGCTGCGGAGTGCGGAGCGAAGTGCGACATCTTCACCGACCTTGACAAGATGCTGGCGCTTCCGGACATCGATATCGTCGTCGTCGCCACACCGCCAAACGTGCACCGTGAGCAGGCCGTGGCAGCCGCGGATGCCGGCAAGCATCTCGTGCTCGAGAAGGCCATGTCAACGACGCTGGAGGACGCGCGCGCAATTCGCGACGCCGTGGCCAAGGCGGGCGTTAAGTCGGTCGTGAGCTTTGTGCTGCGTTGGAATCCGTTGTTCGAAATCATCAAGACGCAGCTAGCGGACAACGCTATCGGCAGCGTGTTCCTGGGCGAAGTGGATTACTTCCACGGCATCGGCCCCTGGTACAAGCAGTTCGCGTGGAATGTGAAGAAGGAAGTGGGCGGAAGCTCGCTGCTTTCGGCGGGTTGCCACGCGATGGACGCGCTTCGTTGGTTCATGGGCGGCGACATCGTCGAAGTGTTCCAGTATTCGGGCGGCGGTAAGTATGGCGATTTGGCAGCCTACGAGTACGACCCAACCTCGGTGACCATCTGCAAGTTTGCCGATGGGCGCATGGGTAAAGTGGCCTCGTGCATCGAGTGCATTCAACCCTATGTGTTCAACATCAATCTCGTTGGCACGCAGGGGACGATACGCAACAACCTGCTCTACTCGAAACCGAAGATGCCGGGCCAGACCGGTTGGGCCACGATTCCAACCATCATGCCCGACAGCGGCGATGTGACACACCATCCGTTCCAGATCGAGTTGAGTCATCTGCTTGACTGCATAAAGAGCGGCAAGGAATCCCACTGCAACGTCGCTGATGCATACAAGACGCATGAGGTGTGTTTCGCGGCGGATCTATCGGGCAAGGAGGGGCGCCCGGTGAAACTGCCGTTGCCGTAGAAAAGCCCAAATCGAAAGAATATGAAGCGATTCATTTCGAAGAACCTGTTGATCCTTGTCATGGGGGCGGTGTGCCTCGTGCTGGCATGGTACTCGCCCAAGTTCATTACGGAAGGAAATCTCCTGAACCTGATTCGGCGCATCAGCGCCGAGACTGTCACGGCGGTTGGTGAAACGCTCGTCATTCTCACGGGGGGAATCGATCTGTCGGTCGGCAGCGTGGCCGCGCTTTCGGGCGTGGTGTCCGCCAAGGTGATGCGCGATATGCCGGGCGCGCCAGTGATTGTGGGGATTCTCGCTGGAACATTGATGGGACTTGTCTGCGGAGGCATCAACGGCGGGCTGGTGACCAAAGGGAAGATCCCTCCATTCATCGCTACGCTGGGCATGATGCTGGCAGCGCGTGGCGCAGCCCATTTGCTCACCGGAGGTAGCAGAATCTCCGGTCTTCCAGCCGGCATCGATCTGCTGGGTGGTAGGCCGGTGGACTGGTTGCCACTGCAACAAGTCTCGTGGTTTCCGTTCCTTGTAACGTTGCTCTTTGTTGCCCTTTTCGCGGTTGTGCTATCTCACACTCGGTTTGGACGCCAAGTGTATGCCGCTGGTGGCAACTTGGTCAGTGCCCGTTTGTCCGGGGTACCCGTGGATAAAGTGCGATTTGCGGTGTACGCGTTGTGTGGAGCGCTCGCAGGATTTGCCGGTGTCATGATCGTCGCGCGGACCGGCGTGGGCGACCCCACCATGGCCGAAGGTATGGAGCTGGATGCCATTGCCGCGTGTGTCGTGGGTGGAGCGAGCTTGATGGGCGGTGAAGGAGGGGCTTTCGGAGCCCTATTCGGCGCGCTCATCATTGGGGCGTTAATCAATCTGTGCCAATTGAATGGCATGAGCGACGAATGGCAACGCATTGTTGTCGGCACGCTCATTGTCGTTCTCGTGTTTTTCGACAACATGCGAAAGCGTCGAAGCGGAAAGCTTATCGACTAGCAGCCGACTTCGCTGACCGGGAGGCGATACGATGAAACATCTACTAACCGTCGTGGCAATTGGTTTGGCCGTTCTTGGGTGCACCCCGCAACAACCGGGCAGCGACGCCGGCTCTGTCGCCCCTTCGCAACCTGCCGGCGGCGCGGAGAGCACCGGCGAGATGAATTTCGCGGTAGTCCCAAAAGGTCTTACCCATCAGTTCTGGTTGACGGTCAAGAAGGGCGCCGAAACGGCTGCCTCCGAGCGTAACATCAAGATGACGTGGCTTGGACCCGAGAAAGAGACGGACGTCGTCAAGCAGATCAACATTATCGAAGACATGCTCGGCAGCGGCGTGAATGGGATTGTCATGGCGGCCTGCGATCAGGATGCGCTGGTGGATGTAGTCAAGCGCGCCTCCGAAAAAGGTGTCACCGTCGTGACAATCGATTCGGGTGTCAACTCGGACATCCCCGTGTCATTCGTCGCGACCGACAACACCGCCGGGGCCTCTGCAGCCGCCAAGGAACTTGCTCAACTCATTGGAAATGAAGGCGAAGTTGGCGTCATACCGTTTGTAAAGGGAGCCGCGACGTCTGAATTGCGCGAGCAGGGTTTCATGAAAGGTATCGCGGAGTTTCCGAACATCAAGGTCGTATCGGTGCAACATTGCCAGAGCGATGTCTCCAAGGCCATGAATATCACCGAGGATATGCTCACGTCCAACCCAAATCTTAAGGGGATCTTCGCCGCCAACGAACCAGCAGCCCTGGGTGCGGCTCAGGCCATCAAAGCGGCGGGGAAGGCCGGTCAGATTAAGATCGTTGCTTTCGATGCGTCGGACGACGAGATTAGTGCGCTGAAGGAAGGGACGATTCAGGCGCTCGTAGTTCAAAACCCGTTCAAGATGGGCTACGAGGGCGTCAAGGCCGCGTATGACTACATCAAGGGCGAGAAGGTGGAGAAGCGTATCGATACCGGAGTGACCATTGTCACGCAGCAGAATCTGAACGATCTCGAGGTTCAAAAGCTGCTGAATCCGCTCGGTTAGCGTTGGAATAGGTGGTAGCCGTTACATTCTGGTGACGTAGTGTCTCGTCCCCGCTAACGGCCCGCGATAAACCTATGCCAACTTCAGGCTTCACAACCCGCGAGTCGTGCGCTTTCTGGCGTTGCGTTTCATGTCTCATGCTACTCTTCGCTGGTATTGCCCTGTCCGCATTAGCGGAAGATACGGTTCCTTTACCGAAGACAATCCCCGATCCGTGGGGAATGCTGGTACTGCCAGCGCCGTGGCTCTTGCCGGAACCCGGGTCTGTTACGGACATTCCCGGCAATCCATTCCCATGCCTTCCGAAAAAAGCCTCTCCTATCGCAGTTCGTGCGCTGTATCTGACAGGCTGGACCGTGGGAATCCCCTCACAGCTCAAGCACTATGCGGAGCTCGCCGACAAGACGGTGCTGACTGCGTACGTGGTGGATATCAAGGACATGGACGGTCACGTTGGATACAAATCCGCCGTGCCCAAGGTCGTTGAATACGGCGCATTCGAGAAACGCTATGATCCGCTAACAGTCATTGAGACCTTTCACGCGCACAACCTGCGTGTGATAGGCCGCGTGGCCTGTTTTCGCGATCCGGTTGCTTCCGCGAAGGAACCCGACATGGCCCTGAAGACGAAGAACGGCAAGTTGTGGACGGATGTCAAGAAGTCGAGCTGGTTGAATCCGTATAACGAAAAGGCGTGGGAGTATCTGGTCGACATTGCGAAAGAGGCGTTGACGCTTGGCTTCGACGAGATTCAGTTCGACTATGTTCGCTTTCCGAGCGACGGCCCGGTGCATACAATCGACTATGGAAAAGACCCAGGCCCCAAACACGAGGCCGTAAACGGCTTTCTCTCGTATGCGCGCGAACAAATGCCCGACGTCGTCATTTCGGCCGACGTGTTCGGGATCATGTGCGTGAGCGCCGGGGATACCGAGGATATCGGGCAGTACCTTGAATTGGTCGCGCAAAACGTTGACTACCTCTCGCCCATGGTGTATCCGTCGCACTATGCCAAAGGGCAGGTGATTCAGAGCAAGAAGTACGCGTCGCCTGACAAGAGTCCATACGCAGTCGTCAAGGGAACTTTGGATACGGCCCAGGAACGTATCAAGGCCGTTCGCTGGTGCGAGACTGCTCGCATGCGGCCTTACCTCCAGGATTTCACGGCGTCATGGCTGGGCTCCGGTCACTACATGAACTACGGTGTTGACGAAGTCCGAGCGCAAATCAAGGCAGCAAAAGACGCGGGTTATGCCGAATGGATCTTCTGGAACGCCCAGAACCGTTACACGGAAGCCGCCTATCTTCCCGAGAAAGCAAAACCAGGCGAGAAGACGGCGGAGATCGATACGTCATCCGCGAGCCGCGAAACCGAATAGCCGTCGGCTCGGCAGGATGTCTGCATGCAATCTGATGTAAAATCCATGGATGATTCCAAGGGGCGTTCTGTCCTGCGAGAATCATCACGGTACTAACGATTGACGCGGGAATCGTCGGCGACAGATTGAATCCAATGTGCGGAGTGGTACCGAGCACTGGATACACATGCCTGCACCCAAGAATTCGCAGGCATTGACCATACGACAGGGGAGTTATGCAGACGAAACCAACGGGGGATCGCGGGGAGGGGTTTCAGCGGCTGGACTATCTACGCTTGATGGTCGAGTCGCGCGAAGGCGATCGGCGAGAAGGCCTCCTGATGCGCCAGAGCAGGGGGTGGTTTCAGGTCTCCGCGTGGGGTCACGAGGCGCTGGGCGCTTTAGCGTGGTCGCTGCGGCCGGGTGACTATGTGTTTCCATACTACCGTGATCGCGCGATTGCGCTCGCGCGCGGGATTACTACGCGAGAGCTGGCCTTCGCCTACTTCGCGACGGCGGATTCCAGTTCGGGCGGACGCACCATGCCAAGTCACTTCAGTTCGCGCTCGTTGAACGTGTTCAGCGTCGCGACGCCGACGGGTTCCCAGTGCTTGCCTGCCACGGGTGCCGCGTGGGCGTTGAAACGTGCGGGTGGCGGGGGAGTAGTGCTGTGCACAATCGGCGATGCCGCCACGCGTCAGGGGGAGTTCTACGAAGCGGTGAGCATGGCCCTTCAAGAGAATCTGCCCGTAGTCTTTCTTGTGGAAGACAACGAGTTTGGAATCAGCACCCGAACAGCCCCCATGAATCCCTACACGCTGCAAGCGCTTGACATGGCGCATTGCAGGCGAATGGATGGCCGCGACCCCGATGCCGTGTACGCGTTGGGGCAGGAAGTCTTTGAAAATGCCCGAAGCGGCAAAGGGCCTGCGGTGCTGTGGCTCGAGGTGGACCGGCTCTGTTCGCACACCTGTTCGGACGATCAACGAATCTACCGATCCGCCGAGGAACTGGAGATCGTCGCGCAGCGTGATCCAATAGACACATTTGCCGGCAAGCTCATGGCTGAAGGTGTTGTTACCGAGGGCGCGTGGGCTGACATGAAACGCGCGATCGCCGAATCCGTCGACCGTGATTACCAGGCTGCCGAGAAAGCCGCGCCGCCAAATCCCGCACAGATTTGCGATCATGTGCTTGCTCCTGCCGCCACGAACGTTCCCGCGCCTCTCGCGCCGCTGGATGGTTCCGCGACGATGGTGTCCGCTATCAATCAAACGTTGCGGCAGGCGCTGAAGCAAAACGTAGAAGTCGTGTTGTTCGGCGAAGACATCGAAGACCCGAAGGGCGGAGTCTTCGGTCTGACAAAGGGTCTGTCCACCGAGTTCCCCGGTCGCGTTGTGAATTCTCCGTTGGCCGAGGCAACCATCGTGGGACTGGGCATTGGCATGGCGGCGGCCAGAAGTCGCCCCGTCTTTGAACTGCAGTTTGTCGACTTCATTGGACCGGCATTGAACCAACTCACGGCGCATGCGTCGTCGCTTCGCTGGCGCACGATGGGAGAGTGGACCTGTCCGTTGGTCGTGCTTGCACCCTACGGCGCGTATCTGCCCGCAGGCGGCATGTGGCATAGCCAGAGCAACGACGGATTGCTGGCGCATATCCCCGGTCTATGCATCGCGGTTCCAAGCACACCTGCCGACGCGTCTGCTTTGTTATGGACTGCAATCCACGGTGAAGACCCAACGCTCGTGCTGTTGCCCAAACATCTGTTCCGGGCGCGGGCCGCGCTTCCCTTGACGCCGGAGCATCTTCCGTTTGGAAAAGCAGCCGTGCGCCGCGAAGGCAACGATGTGTCGATTGTGACATGGGGCAATTGCGTCGAACTGGCGCTCGAAGCGGCGGAACGCGCCGCGCCCCAAGGTGTTTCCGTCGAGGTTGTAGACCTGCGTACGCTCGTCCCGTGCGACTGGCCGGCGATTGAGGCAAGTCTCGCAAAGACAGGCAGGCTCGTTGTAGTCCATGAAGACACTCGCACTACCGGCTTCGGACAGTCGATCATCGCGGAAATGACGAGCGCCACGGAGCGATGGGAGTTGTTCTTGGCCCCGCCGCAATTGGTCACCAGGCCGGATATCCCGGTTCCGTATCATCCAATCCTGGAAGAGGCAGCCTTGCCGAGCATCGAGCAGGTGCTTGATGCCGTCCATACAACCATGACGTGAGGTGCATTGTGTCGCTGTACGAACTGAAGATACCTCAATTGGGCGAGGGCTTGCGCGAGGCGCGCATCGTGCGGTTGTTCAAGAAGCCGGGCGACCGCATCCAGCGCGACGAACCCGTGTACGAAATGGAGACGGATAAAGCCGTTTCGGAGATCGAGAGCCCGGTCAGCGGCGTGCTGGAATCGTGGTGCGTGCAGGCCGACGATATTAAAGCCGTGGGCGATGTGGTGGCGCGCATCCATGTCGAGCAGGCCGAGCAAGCAAACGTGGCGCCCGAACGGCCTTCAGCGTCCGTGTCTGCAGCGGAGCCGCAATCCAAGTCTCTGCGAAACGCAATTCCTCCGAGGACGCGCGCCTACGCACGCGAAAAAGGACTTGAGGAAAGCGAGCTGGCGCAGATTCCATTCGCGGGAAACAGGTTGTTGCCCACGGATATCGACCAGTATCTCTCAGAGCGGAAGAGCGAATCTTCCGTTTCATCTGCCGGGCCCGAATACGAAGAAGTCCCCATGTCCACGCGGCAGCGAACGCTGTTCTACCGGTTATCGCGCGCTCAGCAACAGGTTGTACCCGGGACCATCGAAGTCATCATTCCATGGCAGCCCGTTGAAGATACCTATCAGCGATTCAAACAGGATTCACAATCCTCTTCAGATGAACGCCCGACGCGTTTCCTGCTGGTCGCGTGGTGTGTTACGCAAATCATTGCGAAACATCCGAAGTTTCGTTCGGTGGTTGTTGACGTGAACCACCTGCGCCGTTACCGGCATGTGAACTTGGGAATTGCCGTAGCCTTGCCCGACGACGAACTCGCGACGGCCGTCGTCGAGAAAGCGGATGCGCTCAGCTTTGCGGCATTTGTCCGGGAAAGCCGTATCCAGATTGCGCGCGCACGAGCAGGGAAAGACCAAGCGGCAGACTCGGTCGTGCACATCTCCCTGTCGAGCATGGAAGCCTACGGCGTCTACACGGCGGCGCCCGTGGTCGTGCCGCCGTCCGTCGCGACTTTGTTCCTTGGAACACCACACATGATGATGGTGGAGCCCGGGCCCAAAGGACCCTCTTTCGAGCGTGTCGCGCACATGACGATGACGTTCGACCACCGGATCATCAACGGTGTTGCCGCCGCGCGATTTCTCAACGAGATTCGGGATCGTGTCGCCGCGTTGCCGAACGCGGGTCTTTCCTTGAGTTAACGCGACGGGGCTTGGCGGATGTTGGGCAGTTTGAACTGAAAGACAAGTGCGCCGATAAGCCCGCCCACCGCGCTAATCCACATGGTCGGATTGTAGTCAAGCCATTGCACCAGGAATACACCGGCCACACTAATGAATATAGACGGGGGTGCGGACAACAGCGAGACTGTGCTGAAGTAGGCAGTCCGGTCTCCGGGGGGCGACATCTTCAGAAGAAAAGTCGGCCATCCGTTATTGATAAGACTGCCGCCCAACGACAGTATCGGGATGCAAATCACAAAGAAGGGCACGCTGTAGCACTGCGTGAGAAATGCCGCGCTGAATGCGACAAGCAGTGACGAGAGCACAAGCGCGGGCTTTGACCCGAAATGGTCGATGATTCTACCTGAGACGTAATTGGTCACCATGTCCGAGACGCTAAACAAAATAACGGGCAGCCACATCAGCGAGTCCGTCAAATCGCACCGAGCGATAAACATGGCCGTGATGTAGGTTCCCGTGAAGAATCCAAAGGATCGAAACGTGCGGCCGAGCACGATCCACCTCACGCGCGTATCTTCTCGCCAAATCTGCAGAGTCCGGACCCATTCCTTGGCGAATCCGGTATTAGGAGCCTCCCGGGTCGTGGGTGTCATGACCTCTCGAAAACGCGACACGCCATACAATGAGCCGAACAAGAGGAGCACGCCAATCCATCCGAGAATGGTGTAGTTGTTGGGATACGATGAAATCCGATTGACGCCCCATACCAGAATTGTTGCAACCAACCCCGACGCGGCTCCAAGCAAGCTGCGCATCCCCATCAACCGTCCCCACCAACGTTCCCGAGTCCCGTTGGTGATCATCACCATGAACGTCGGCGTGGCAATCCCGCCGATAAAATTGCTGGCCAGCCACACGGTGGCAAGAATCCACAACAACGGAGCGGGTTTCCCGTGAAAGAACATTACGCCAAGCGGGACCATCAAGAAGACGAGTCGCTGAAAAATGCCTACTGTCACGCAGAACGGCAACATTCGGCGTTGACCGGACATTAACGTCGCGCCAATGGGTCCGCTAAGAGCAACGATGAGCGTGGAGATGGTAAACAACCCCAAATAGGAACTGTCGATTCCCGTCTGCTTGAACAAGAACGGAATCAACGTCATGGGGCCGATCATATTGGTGGCCATGATGTAGAGGGCGCATTCGAAGGAACTTATCCAGTAGTTCCAGCGGTGCACCGAGAGCGGAATCGTGTCCATCGTGGAAGGACTGGGAATGGAATCTTTGTCGTTGCTCATGTCGCGTTTTGCTATCCCGGATTTCTCACGAACACACTTGAACCTATCTCGTAAGCATTGTGCTTTCGAGACTTATGGCGAAAAACAGAGAGGTTCTCCGAAGACAGTGTGTGTTCGCGAGAAATCCTCATGGCATAGCCTCAAAGTCATGCACGTGAGCAATTTGCGTCGGCGCTCAATCGCGCCGGTGCAAATTGCGGACTATATGGTTCGGGGGCGCGACGGACTTACCCGCTCGCGCCCCCAGTGTGTGTATTCGAGATACCCAGCCTAAGCCAGCACTTGCCGGTTGCGGCGAGAGTCCCAACGCACCATCCGGTGCTTAAACCAGGAAAGATTGCCCATGTTCACGGCCACCACGCCGTAGAGTCCAAGCTCGGGCGGGCAGTTCAGCGCAGCGCCGCTGCGGATGGCCGCGTGATGATTCTTGTGATGCGGCACAATGTCCTCGCCGCCGGTTTTCTTGTGCGATTCGAGTACCTTACCCGATTTCTCCTCGATGATGTCCCAACCGGTCGATGTGAACACCAATGTGGCTGCGTGGCCACGAATGCAGTGCGGGTTGGCGTACTGATTGGCCATGGTCCCCAACACGTGAACCGACATGCCGGGCGTAATCCCTTTCACGGCGGGATACTCAAGCAGCATCTCGAAATTGTCAGGCAGATCGCGTCCATCGGGCCACAGGTAGATTCCGCCCATTCCCACGGCTCTCTCTGGGAAGGTCAAGTCGCACGCGCGAATCAATCGCGTGATGCGGTGAATGAACAGGTCGGTGGCAATCCCGCCGGAATACTCACGGTAGCAGCGCCAATCGTGATAGCGGCGCGCGTCCCACGGACGCTTCTTCGCAGGCTTCAACCACGCGTCCCAATCGAGATCGGCAGGCTTTGGATCGTCGGAACTAGCGCCCGTGCGCCACGGGCCCGCTTCCTTGGCGTAATTGCGCACGTAATCGATTTGCGCTTCAACCACCGGTCCGAGTTTCCCCGCTTTGATGGCTTCGTTTGCGCTCGAATAACTGTCGTCAGCCGTCGCCTGCACACCCACCTGAAGCTTCAGACCAGTCTCCTTCGCCTTCTTCACAACCTTTAACGCGTCTTCAATGGTGTGGGTCAACGGCTTCTCGCAATAGACATGCTTGCCTGCTTCAAGCGCCGCGAGCGTAAGATAGGCGTGAGCATGTTCCGGCACCGCGACCAGCACATAATCGAGGTCGCTCATGGCCAAAACTTCTTGGTAGTCCTGAGTGATTTTCGGCTCGCCTGCTCCTGCCTCCTTGAGTTTGCGGCTGAAAGTCTCGGCGCGCGTCTTGTAAATATCGCACGTCGCCAGGAATCCCAGATTCTCCTCTTCGCGAAGCGCGATCAACGCGCCCAGATGTGCGCTGGCCATACCGCCGCAACCGATGAAGGCCATGTTCAGCCGGTCATTTGCGCCGACAACCCGCGCATAGCTCTTGGCGGAAAGTGCCGCCGCCCCCATGGCAATCGCCGTGGTCTTCATAAAATTACGACGAGACAAAGCGTTCTTAGTGCTCATTGAATTCAAACCTTTCGTGCGGCTGGTTCGTTCGTACACCCCGGAATATTATTGCGCGCTGTGCCGGGGGATACAAGTGAAGAAGACTGGTCCACGATTTCGTTCGGACTCAATCATGGTCCTTGACGCAAATTGCGGGTTAGCGTGCGTGACCCTTTCGTCAGCCGAGCCATATCCCGTCCGCAAGCAACGCTTTTGTTACTTGTTCCGCCCAGCCCCGGTTTGCAGCGGGACTTGCTGGACTTGGGTGGGGAATCCTGCCAATCGTAACGTTTGCGCCCGCCAAGGCTTCCCGGGCCCTCGCTTCCGCAAAGGCGCCGACACCGTAGACACGGCCTGGACCTAGTGCTTCCACAACGTGCCGAAGCGCTCGGTCGCAGGCCGCATTGACCGCAGCACGCTCCGGCGCAGGCAACTTGTCCGGGGTGAAGTTCCGTCCGCTCTCCTCCATGAAGCAGAGGGGGCAGTAGTTCCACACAAAGAAGCGGGCAAAAAAGGACTCAGGCGCACCGAATGTGTCTCGTGCCCACCCCCATAGGCGCGACCCACTCACTTCCCTTCTCCTGCAGGCAAATCCGTCGATAGGCCGCTTGGGGTGCTCGCGTACAGGCTTACCCACCGGCTCGTCGATGCCCATCCAGTCGCGCACAAGCACGACATCGCCAAACGGCACCCCGGTCTGTGCCATCCCGAATGGACCCGGATTCATGCCCAGAAAGAGAGCCTCTTTTGGCGCGTTTCCGTAGCGTTCAAGATAGCGATTGTGCGGTGCGCGGGCATATTCGAGTGGATTGTAGACATGTGTAATCGGCGCGGAGAACCGGAGTTGGCGCAGGTCATCGGTCAGGGTATTTGAGATGTCGGGTAGTCGCATGGCGGGAACTCTACCAGAGACGGTACTTCTGGTTCGCCTCAGACCCAGGAGAGGCGATGCACGAGACGGGAGACGAAAGGAAGCACTGACTATCAATGCGGAGGAGGGGGCGGGCCAAATGCATCCGGTGGCAGAAGGAAGGGTGGCATTAGTCTGCTGTGCATTGAATCGAATTTCTCTTTCCAAACGGCAGCTTGTTTTTCGTCAAGTACGGCGGCGATCTCATTACGAACGGACTGCCAATGGGCTTCCATCTTTGGCTGGCCTTCCGAGATGAGTTGCATGAATTCCTGCCGTTTCTTCTCAATTATTTCTTCGACCTTCGCGCGCTGCTCCGGCGTCAAGTGCACGTCGCTATCGATGCGATCCACGACTCTTGCATACGCATTTTCGGGGTGCTTGAAACGGTAGGTCACCATGGCGTGGATCGAAAGTACCGCTCCACCCGCCCCTACCAGCACGCCCGATGCGAAGATGACGAAGCCCAACAGCAAAGAAACAGCTCGTCGCCCGCCCTTACGCGGCAAGGCTGCCGATGGGATAGACTCAGGTTTGGATGCCTCGCTCATAGCGCCGCCTGTATCGATCCGAAGAGGACCGTCATTGGGCTAACCAACGTCTGCCATGCGCTCAGCGCGGGCAGAACCACCAGCGCAGCCACGGCGACTGCGACGATGGCTTCCCACGTCAGATCGCGTTCGATGCCTCTGCGGCTAACCGGCGTCTGGGCGCGGATGCTCTGCATTACGCGGCCGCTCACGTCGAATGCGGGAGGAGCCGCGCGACGCGACTGCTTCACCATCTCATCAAATGAGTCCGGGTGTTCCATCTCGCTTACTCCTCTCTCGCGATTCCAACAGCTTCTTCAGCCGATTTCGCGCTCGAAACGCCTGAACGCGCACCAACGAATGACTCCATCCGGTGACCTCGGCAATCTGACGCGTGTCCAGTTCCTCAAGATATAGTAACGTAAGTACCAGCCGATCGCGCGGACTTAATCCGTCGAGAATTCGGTGAAGCTCATCGCCCTTATCGTCAGATTCCGCGCGGACTCCCCGCGACATTGGCAACGAATAGGCATATTCTTCCGCCTGAATCCGGCGGTGCGCCCGCTCTCGGGCCTCCCGCTTCCAATGATGATAACCTACCCGCGTGGCAATCTTGCGCAGCCAGTGCAGGAATGGAGCGCTCGCCCGAAACGTATGCAGACTGAAATACGCCTGAACGAAGGCCTCGTGCACAAGTTCTTCGCACACGGACGGATTCCGCGTGAAGCGCCACATGTAAGCCGCCAGCACCCCTTGGTAACGGCGTACTATCCGCTCATAGGAGTCCGCGTCGCCTGCCAGCACGGCGGCGATATCGCGCAGGTCCTCTCCGTCTACAGGCCTGACTTCGCTATTCGTGTCCAGACTCTCCACAGAGGTTTCAGCCCGCGCCGTTTTGTCGCACCGGCCCCATCCTTGCGGCGCCCTCACTGCAATCTGGCCAACACTATACATGGCCATTCTCCGACTTGACCATTAGCAGCCCGTAAGGTGCCCCGGCCCGCTACGCCTTCCGGCGAGTCCGGCATGAATCCCATGCACGACACCTCAGGTCATCTTGTCTGTCCGGTACGGGAATCATCCCATCACTCGGCACATCCTGTCTGCGCACCTCTTACGCTGTTTCCGCTTATTCAGGTGGAAACTGGGCGGCGACGTGTTACAGGGCAGAGTGGCAGCCCGCTGTAACAACTCCTGGAACTCCTGCCACTCGTATAGGCAGAGGACGGTAGCAGTCAGCCGCCCCAGGTGAACGATTACAAGGGCTTGTACCGACGAGGGATAGCGCCGGATACAGGCTTGATCGGGCCTACATCCCGCTCCATACCCAAGAAGCGCCGCCAGCCGCGGGTGGAAACCCTAGCCTATCCAGCCGATGCAACCGGTCGGCGGCGCTTCCCCATTCTCCCATTCGTATTTTCCCTGTTGTATACTCCGGTAAACCGCAACACCACAGGTTATCCGATGTATACGTATTCCCATCCACGCCCCATCATGGCGGCCGATTCCATCGTTTTCACGCTCAAGGACGGTGCCGTCCAGATCGTATTGATTCGGCGCGGCCACGAACCCTATGAGGGATGCTACGCCCTGCCGGGCGGGTTTGTGAACGAATACGAACCGCTGGACGTTGCCGCCGCGCGCGAATTGCGTGAGGAAACCGGGCTGACGGGAATCCCCATGTGTCAATGGAGGTGTTTCGGCGACCCTGGTCGTGACCCGCGCGGCTGGACGGTAAGCGTGGTGTATATCGCCGTGATCGACCACCGTGCCCATCCATTGCAGTATGGCGACGACGCGGTGGCGGCGGACTGGTATCCCATCGCGGCAATGCCACCGCTCGCGTTTGACCACGACGGTATCGTGCGCTACGCTCTTGATTGGCTGCGCATAAACGCGGATCGTAATGAATTCATGACAACCTATTGGCCATCGAGCTTCGGTGCGGGTGAGACGTCTGCTTTCCGGGACTGCCTCGAAATCGCATCGCAAGCCTTGGGTCAATGAGCGAGGTGATTCATGCGTATCGGTGCAGAAGACGCCCTCATAGTCACTGACATCCAAAATGACTTCTGTCCCGGCGGAGCACTGGCTGTCGCGAATGGTGACGCCATTGTGCCGGGCGTGAACGCCCTCCTGCCGCGATTCAAGTATCTTGTGTATACACGCGACTGGCATCCCGTGGATCATTGCAGTTTCAGCGATGTGCCTCAGTTTATGGATAAGAGCTGGCCTGTGCATTGTGTCCAAGGCACAATCGGAGCTGCATTTCATCCCGCCCTCGAGGTGCCGTCGCGCGCATGGATCGTCAGCAAGGGCCACAGGACCGACAAGGAAGCGTACAGTAGCTTCCAGGATTCGGACTTGGCGAACCGCCTCAAGGGGAAGGGCGTCACCAAGGTATTCGTATGCGGAATTGCGACGGATTACTGCGTGAAGGCCACGGCGCTCGACTCCCGAAGAAACGGTCTGGAAACCATCGTGATCGAAGACTTGTGCAAGGGTGTGGACGTGCCCGAGGGCAGCGTCGCCACCGCGCTTGAGGAATTGCGCGAAGCCGGTGTGACTATATGCCGCTCGGAGGAACTCGAATGACGGAATCGCCGGATCCCTGGTTGCGGCGCGAAGGTATCGCTTTACTCACCGATCTGTATCAACTGACCATGATCGCGGGCTATCGCAAGGAAGGCCGCGCCGATCTTCCCGTTTGCTTCGAGTACTTCTTTAGAAGCCTGCCCACGCATGCCGGGTTCGGCGTAGCGGCGGGCCTGGGGCCCTTTCTCGACTATCTTGAGAATCTGCGCTTCACCGACAGCGACATCGCGTATCTGCGTTCGTTGAACATCTTCGACGAGGACTTCTTGGGGTATCTGCGCGAATTCCGGCCCACGTGCACGGTGCGCGCCGTTAGTGAAGGTACCCTTGTCTTCCCTTCGGAGCCAGTCGTTCAGGTTGAGGGCCCCATTTTCGAAGCGCAACTGCTCGAAACGGCGTTGCTGAACTTCTTCAATTACGAGACACTCATTGCGACGAAGGCCGCGCGCGTTTGCCTTGCCGCCAACGGCGATCCCGTTATGGAGTTCGGCCTGCGGCGAGCGCACGGTCCCGACGGCGGCATCAGTGGTTCGCGCGCTTCGTACATCGGCGGATGCAGCTCCACGTCGAACGTACTTGCGGGCAAGACCTACGGTATCCCCGTGTCGGGCACGCACGCCCACAGTTGGGTGATGAGCTTCTCCAACGAGTTGGAGGCTTTTCGGGCATTCGCGCGCAACTATCCCGAGCGCTGCGTTCTGTTGGTCGATACGTACGACACCATCGAGTCCGGTGTGCCCAACGCCATAACTGTCTTTCGCGAACTGCACAGTCAAGGCAAGATGGTGCGGCCTGCAATCCGGCTCGATTCCGGCGATTTGGCCAAGCTTAGCAAGGCTGCCTACAGAATGATGATTGAGGCCGGGCTTGAGAATCCGCTGATTGTCGCCTCAAATGACTTGGAAGAAGACCTGATCGCAGACTTGAAGCGCCAAGGCGCGAAAATCAATGCGTGGGGCGTGGGAACACATCTCATCACTTCGAACGATTGCCCGTCGCTAAACGGCGTGTACAAGCTAGTCTCGGTCCATGAAGATGGACAGTGGATGCCGCGAATCAAGATCTCCTCCAATCTGATGAAAGCAACCGACCCGTGCAAGAAGAACATTGTCCGGTACTACGACACGGCGGGGAGTCCGCTCGGAGACGTGCTCTACGATTGCGATGAAACGTGGCCCGAGAACGGTACCGTTGTGGGACGCCACCGGCGTCTGCCGCACAATGAAGCCCGATTGCGAGGCGCAGCGCGTGCGGAATCCCTTCTGGAAACGGTTTTTGAGAAAGGGCGCATCGTCAAACCCACGCCGCCGATCGGGGTGATTCGCGAACGCGCCCTGGCGCATATTGCCGCTCTGCCCGAGGAGTACAAGCGTCTCCGTAATCCGGAAATTTATCGGGTCATCCTCTCGGAAAAGGTAGGGATACTAAAGGACGACCTTCTGAAAGGCCCTGACATCGAGTAGAGTAATTGGGGCGGATGCGAACTCTATACCGTAGTCTGATATCCTGTCACTGCGTTGGTCTGTACTGGACGGATATCGAGGAGTAACAAGGTGCGACTCATACGAATTGGCGTAGCGGCGGTGTCGGTGAAAGTCGGCGATTTTTCCGGCAATGCCGAACGGCTGCGCGCAGTCATCGAGGAGTCCAAGCGGCGGGGCATTCACCTGCTTGTAACGCCGGAGCTCTGCATTTCCGGCTACAGCCTGGAAGACCGAATTTGGTGGCCTGACATCACGCGCCGCAGTTGGCAAACGCTGCAGGAACTTGCGGAAGCGTGCACGGGCATCAGTGTATTCCTGGGTCTGCCCGTACGGATCGACTCCTTCATGTACAACGCTGCCGCCCTCATCCATGACGGTCGCGCGCTAGGCCTCATCTTCAAGAAGTATTTGCCGACATACAGCATCTTCTACGAGGGACGCAATTGGACGGCTTGGACTCAGGGCGTGACCGAAGTCAACGGCGTGCCCGCGGGCGACCTTGTGTTCAAACTTCCCTTCGGCAAGGTCAGTGCCGAGATTTGCGAGGACCTGTGGTCCACCAATTCGCCCGCATACGCCCGCGTGCGCGCGGGAGCGGAGATTATCTGCAACCCGAGCGCATCTCCGTTTACGCCTCTGAAAAACGAGCAGCGGCGCAGACTTGTTCTGGGAGCCGCAAACAACCTCGCATGTGTCTACGCTTATTCGAACATCCTGGGTTGCGACAACAGCCGTCTTGTGTTTGACGGCGGCGGTTTCGTCGCGACACCGGAAGGCGTGGTAGCCGAAGGCGAGGTCCTCTCCACGCGCTATTGGACGTTGTCTTCGGCAATTGTCGATCTCGACGATATCGCGCGGGTTCGTTCCGAAAACACCACGTGGCGGCAGGAGGCGTCGCGCCGCGACGAGAACTCCACCGTGCGCACGGTGGAAGCACCGCGTAGCGAGTTTCGCCCCGCACCGATGGGCGAATATGTGGCGCAGATGCCGTCCAGCTTCTTCTTGCCGGAGACGCCGCGTGTTGTCAATAGCGCCGAGCGCTTTCTGGATGAGTTGTTCGACGCCCTCGTGCTGGGCTTGCGCGACTATTTCGAGAAAGTGGGCGCGTTCGAGCGATTTCTGGTGGCGTTATCGGGAGGCCGAGACAGCGCGTTGTGTCTGCTGATTGCGGTCCATGCCGCCAAGGCAATGAAGGAAGGGCGCGAGGCAAAGCGCTATGCCGAGCGCGTCTCCACTGTCTATCTCCCCAACAAGGCATTCAGCAGCCAGGGTACGGAAGATGCCGCGCGCGCCGTAGCGGCGGAACTTGGCGTGCCGTTTCGTGTAGTATCCATCGGCGAAGAAGCCGAAATCGCGCTGGCGAAGGCGGCTGAGCTTATGGATGGCGCGGAGCACGTAACGCCTCTCGCAAAACAGAATCTGCAGGCGCGCGTACGCGGCAACATGATGCTGAATTGGGCCAACAGCGCCAAGGCGCTTCTACTTGTTACATCGAATTTGAGCGAGGCGGCTGTCGGTTACACCACTACGGGCGGCGACAATCAGGGCGGCTATTCGCCGATTGCCAATGTGCCGAAAACGTTGGTTTCTACGTTAATCGAGCATATCGCAAAACGTGACAATCTTGTCTCATTGCAGAAGGTCTTGGCGATTCCGCCCAGTGCCGAACTGGCTCCGGACCAAAGGGACGAAGCCGACCTCATGCCATACGTGGTGCTGGATGATCTGTTGTATCTGTTCGCGCGGAGGCGCATGTCGTTGAGCGATTGCTGGCGTGTGCTTGCGCATCGCCGTATCGAGCATGACACCGAACAATTACGGGCATGGACAGCAGCCTTCGGCAGACTTTTCGCATACAATCAATGGAAGCGGGAACAGCTTCCAGTGACATTAAAAGTACTCGACTTGGATCTGGATCCGAAGACCGGATTCCGGTTCCCGGTGACCCAGAGTATTCAAGACGAATTGGACGAACTCGCGAAAGCGGAAATGTAACGTCCATTCCCGGCGTTGTCTCGCAGGGCTATAAATTCGGCCCAGAGACTGCATAGTGCACACGAGGGTGAAGTACCGCCCACTTGGACACACCCCAATGGAAGGAGCCCAAGTTATGATTCACACCGCGACTATTGAGTCCCTCCGCAAATCGCGCGACGCCGTCTTGAATTACTTCGACGTGGCCGAAGTGGACCTTGCAAAGTCCTACGCACCCGGAAAATGGACCGCGCGCCAAATTCTGCTTCACCTTGCTGACGTTGAATTTGTCTATTTGTGGCGGCTGTGCCGCGCGTCCGCCGAACCGGGTAGCGACGTGGAAGGCTTCGATCAGGACAAATGGGTGGCCGCTCTGCAATACGATACCCGTTCGTTGGGAGTCGGCGAGTGCCTGTTCTCGGCGGCGCGCGATCGCGTGATCGAGCTGCTGGCGTCAACCGACGAGGCAGGCCTTGTTCGGGAGGTTGTCCATTCTGAGGCGGGGTCCATGACGTTGGCCAAGGTGGCGCACGTCCTCGATTTCCACACATGGCATCACATCGAGCAGATTGAGGCTGCCATCAAAGGCGAAGTCTGGACTCCAAAGAAGTGAGCGGATACGTAATGAATTGAGGTCCGAGCCCGTAGTATGATCGCCTGAAAGAAAAGGAGACGACCACCATGCTGAGCCTTCTGTACTCGATCATCTTTCTGATTCTCTACACGCTTTCGCCGCTGATTATCGCGATGGCGCCATAGCCTCGCGAACGCTTGTTTTTCGGTCCCACGACGGTGCGTCTGGATATTCGCTTTACGCACGCCGTGGGACTTTTTTCACGGTGACCTCCCGTTGGTGTCCGTGATACCCTCCTCGACATTCTCCGCCAGATTTGATAGGCCCTGATGTCTCGCGACGACGCTTTAGCGCCAATTCGACGCCGGCGTTCAGTCGCGCCAGAATGAAATGCAAGCTATAATGCCCGCCGGGTCAACAACGCGGATTTAGCAGGGGGAGAGGGCACACCATGCAACTGCTCGATTGGCTGATGATTGCAGGCTACTTCGGATTGCTCTTTGGATTGGCTTGGTGGGTAATTCGCAAGAGCAAGAACACGACGGACGACTACTTCCTCGCGGGGAGAAACCTCGGCTGGTTTGTAGTCGGAGCCTCGATCTTCGCGTCGAACATCGGCTCTGAGCACCTCGTGGGGCTTGCCGGGGCCGGAGCCACCGACGGCGTTGCGCTGGCCCACTATGAACTTCACGCGTGGTGTCTGTTGGTTCTTGGTTGGGTGTTTGTGCCGTTCTACACACGCTCGCAAGTCTTCACGATGCCCGAGTTTCTCGAACGCCGATTCAATGCCACCAGTCGCTGGATTCTTTCACTCATATCTCTCGTTGCTTACGTGCTCACGAAAATGGCCGTCGGTATCTTCGCGGGCGGAGTAGTTTTCGCCGTCCTCATCCCTGAGATGCGCCTTGGACCGCTGGACAGTTTCTGGATTGGCTCAATTCTCGTCATCGTGCTGACCGGCCTGTATACAATCTTAGGTGGCATGCGCACAGTCGCGTACACGGAAGCCTTGCAGACGGTCATCCTCATTATAGGTTCTGCGCTGGTAACGGTGTTCGGAATTAGAGCCCTTGGCGGTTGGAATGAACTGCGCCAGATCGCAGGATCGGAGATGTTCAACCTGTGGAAGCCGCTCGTGCCCGCGGGCATTGAAGGGACGTGGGCTCCCGTTAAGGAAGCCGGGCGCATGGCCTGGTACTTCAACGACAACTACCCGTGGCTCAGCATGCTATTCTGCGCACCGATTACCGGCCTCTGGTATTGGTGTACGGACCAGTACATTGTGCAGCGCACCCTTGGCGCGCCAAGTGAACGCGAAGCCCGGCGCGGCACGATCTGCGCCGCATATCTGAAGTTGCTTCCCGTCTTCATCTTCATTATCCCCGGTATGATTGCCTTTGCTCTCGCTGCCAGCGGCAAGGATGCCGGAATGCGGGAGGCGCTCTTCCAGGGAGACCAACTCAACCGCGACGCCGCGCAACAAGCGTTCCCGATGCTCGTCCGAGAGGTATTGCCCGTCGGCATTCGCGGTATCGTCGTGGCGGGTTTGCTTGCAGCGCTTATGAGTTCGCTCGCAGGCGCATTCAACGCCTCGGCAACGCTGTTTACCATGGACTTCTACTCTCGCATGCACAAGGGAGTTTCGGAAAAGCAACTCGTTTGGATTGGCCGAATGGCCACCGTGGTCATGGTAATCATCGGGCTGCTATGGATCCCCGTTATTCGCGGTGGCCGCGGCCTCTACGATTACCTCCAAGGCGTCCAGGGATACCTCGCGCCGCCGATCTTCGTCGTGTTCTTCCTCGGCCTTTTCCACAAACGATTGAATGGCCCCGGATGTGTCGCGACGCTCATTGTGGGCTTCCTGCTCGGGCTGTTCCGCCTAGCCGTGGATACGCCCGTAAAGCTCAAGATGGCCGGTTTCGAGGGAGGATATCCCGAAGGGTCTTTCCTCTGGATCGTGAACAACATGTTCTTCCAATACTACAGTCTCGTGATCTTCCTCGTCTGTTGCGTGGTCATGGTTGTCGTCAGTTACATGACCGCGCCACCGGCATATGAACGCCTCGCGGGCCTCACGTACGCGACTGTTACCGACGAGCACCGCGCTGAGTCTCGCCGCAGTTGGGACTGGCGCGATCTCATCGCCACCATCGGTGTGCTTTGCGCCATACTCGCCGCTTACGTGTATTTCAGCGGATAGGCAATCCTAGACGTAGGTTCTTGAAGCGCCTGCTTTGTCAATCGCTTCCGACACTTGGGGCAAGGGCTGCTTCACTTCGCCAGGGTCTCTTTTGCCAGCGCGAAGAACGTGTACGGATCGGGAAACTCCCACTGATGTTCGGGATAGTCTTTCAACAAGCGATCCCGGATTCCGACGATGGTTGATGGGGTTTGAAGGATCATTCGAAAGATCAGGAACTGCGGCCTCTCTGGTTTCGCAAACCCAGCCATTTGTTGGGCGGCCACCTCAAGGTGTTTTGGATCGGGGTAGATGTCCGAAACGTGCCGAATGAACGGCGTTCCGTTGACAATTGGCTTTTCGAAACCAAGTTGCATGCCAACACCGTCTGGCGAAAACTTCGCGTAGGCTTCTTGCACACGCAGCGGCATGTCTCCGTGGAAACCGTTGATGACGAAACCGGTAATCGAGTAGTCGAACCGTTCGTACCACGCCTTGTTGTGTGTGACCCACAGATCGAGCGCATCGGGCACGCCACTGCCGAGCCGGTCGCCTGTCAGCAAATTGGGATTCAAGTATCCCGCGCCCGAATCGCCGCCGATGAACCAATCGTTCGCGGATTTCGTCCGCATGATCGTGTCGAACACATAGGGCACGCGGTCTGCCAGGTTCGGATTAAATGCCCATGCAATCGGCATCTGCCCGCGCGCGGGGTCGTCCCATGCCGCCGGTATCTGCCTCGAAAGCCACGCCGCCGAGTCGTAGTCGCCCATATACACCAGGACATACGTCTTGTCTTCCAAGGGCGGCAGCTTGGGTTTGGGATTCTGCGTGTAGTGTTTCGCCAGCGGGTAGTGCATATACGCCGACGCATTCGCCAATCCAACGAGTCCCAGCGCATCCGCGTCCATCACGGCGTTGTGCGCCGAGAGAATCGCCGCGTACTCCCACTCCGTGGGCACGGCGCCATGCTTGCCGCCGGACAACGCTGCATCCGTGTACTTCAGATTCCATGGAACGAAACCGCCGACCGTCGTGAAGGACTTGCCGTCGTTTTGCAACACCTGCGCCTTGAGAATCGCGCACAATGTAGCGCGGTCCGTCCCGAGCGGCTGCTTCGGATCGTCCACCGGGGCTTCATCAGCCCATGGCCCCAGATCGAACACGAAAGCCTTGCGCGCGATGTAATAGTCTTGATTCGCAATGCCCCCGTTGCTCAGATCGTTGTATTGAATACCCGGCAGGTCGGGCCGGTGCGTATAGCCATCCAGGTAATAGGCCATGAGCGCGTTGTTGCAACGGCCCGTTTCAATGTACGTATGCATCGCCCACAGATAGGCGTCGCATTTCGCGCTGCCCGATTCCGCACCGGTGAATTTGCCCGCCAACGACAGCTTTACCGGCAGCTTTGGCCCCGCATTGACCAACTGCGCATACAGTGCACCCCCCGCGCGCACGGGCAGCCAGCCTTCAACGCCGCAGACCGTTGCCGCGACGTTGGCCGTGGCAGGGACGGTCTGGTCCCACACCACGACGCCATTGCGCGCCTCGGAATAGCGCGCAATGAGATCGTCCAGTTTGGAGGTCCGTTCGACTGTGCGACCTTTCAGCCACTCCGCGCGCATCTTCTCGAACCAGTAATCATCGACGTTGATGGGGCCTGTCGGGCTGCTGCCATCGAAGAATCGCACAATAAGCCGAGGGCGTTCGCGATTGACAAGTCCTTGCAGGGCCGCCACGAACTTCACCGTGTCATAGCGCAAGACTGAATCGTCCGGAAGTGAAGCCACGCAGGCCGCCAGGTCGAAGTACACGATTGGCTCTTCCACTTGCGCGAAGAGCGCGGCCAACGCAATGAAACACGCCATGACAAATCCCCCTCGGTTAACGATTCTCCGATCATTGCAGGCCCGGTCTCATGTGTCAATTCAAGTGCTCTCTGGGTTCTCCGCGCCTTCGCACCTTTGCGTGAGGCATTGCCGGTTGCAAGGCTTTCGAGCGTGACTACCTTCCGCCGTTTTGAGACAATTGAAGTCGTGTCCAACGTCATTCGTATTGCGTGAGGAGGGGAAGCAATGCGCTCGTATCTTTCAATCGTCTTGGTCGCGCTTGGCACAGTCTATTTGTACGGGACTCAGGCTTTCGCACAAAGCGATCTGTCCATTTCGTCGGGCTCATTGCGAGTCAAGGCGGGCTCCACGAGCGGCGCACTCACGCTCTCGTCTCCCGAGTGGAACGCGTTCCACGCGGACAACATGCTGCCGCAACTCGTCGTAGACGGCGCGGCACTGACGCCCACGGTGGCCGTTGTCCACCGCGAGGGGAAATCCCTTCGGATCCAATACATCTTTGCCGATCGCGCGGTCGTGACGATGATTATTGAGCCTAGTGCCTTACCCGGTCTGCGTATTCAATCTGCGTTGCGCAATGTTTCTGCAAAAGACGCCGTCCTGAATCATGTCATTTTGCTTCAGACCGATTCGGCGTGTCTCGGCGCAGATCCTGCTGCCGTACGCGTTCTCGAACAATCAAATTACTCAGGCCGCGTCGTGCCTCTCACGGAAGCGCCGGCCAAGGAGAAGAAACAAAGCACGGAACCTGGCGGCGCGCCCGAGACGCCGCCGCGCACATCTACGTTTGCTTGGCTCGCGTACGACCGAAACGAGAAGCGCGCTTTCTTCGCGGGTTTCGAATCATCGGAGCGCTGGGTGGGCACGGTGCAATCGCGCGTAAATCCGAACACAGTCACACTGACGGCGGAATTCGACGGCGGCAATCTGATGATGAAAGCGGGTGAAGAAATCCGGTTGGAGACCATGCTACTCGCGACGGGCCAAGACCCTTGGCACATGCTTGAGTCCTACGCCGACGCGGTACGCGCTCGATTCAACCCGCAATTCCCCGCGACTCCACCGGTCTCGTGGTGCAGTTGGTATCCGTATCGCCTGGGCGTTACCGAGGATCGTGCCATCGAGACTGCGCGCATTGCCGCGAAGCGCCTGAAACCGCTGGGGCTGAGCGTGATCGAGCTTGACCTCGGCTGGGAGAAGGAGCAGTTGCCCAGCACCTTTGAGGAGAACGAGCAGTTTCCCCACGGGCTGAAGTGGCTTTCCGAGCGGCTCGCCGAATACGGGTTCGATCTCGGCGTCTGGAAAGCGCCGTACAGCATCAGCGAGTTTGACCCGCTTGCGCGCGAGCACCCGGAGTGGCTGGTCGCCGGCGAAGATGGCAAACCCTTGCCCAACGGACAGTGGTTCTGGGAACCGCATGGAAACGTGTACATCCTTGACCTTACCCATCCTGGAGCGCAGGAATGGCTTCGAAGTAAGGCAGCCAGTCTGCACGAGCGCGGCGTGAAATACCTGAAATCCGACTTCATCGGCTGCGTTTCCGGCGGTGCGGCCAAGCGCCGTTACGACCCCCGCATTGTTGGAGGGGGCGGGGTGGAAGCCGCGCGCATTGGAGCGCGCATCATCCGCGAAGCCATGCCCGACGCCTTGCTGCTGAATTGCGGCGGTCCTGAAATGCCAGGGACCGGTTATTGGCCGTTGCTCTACACATGCAGCGACACCGGCAATAGCGGATTCATCACCGCGGGTTTCCAACGCGACAACTACCAAACTGTCGCCTGCCATCTCTTTAAGAACTTCCGATGGGGTGTATTGCAGCCATCGTGCCTCTGTGTCGGCCTTCCCGGAACCGTGGAGGACGCGCGGCTGCGAGCCACGATCGCATTCATGGCCGGCGGACAGGTCGATATCGGCGACACGCTCACGACGTTACCCGAAGATCGCTGGCACATCCTTACGTCCACGCTGCCCACCCTCGGTGTCGCGGCTAAACCGGTGGACCTCTTTGAGCCGGTGTATCGCGCGCCCGCTCACTATGATCCCAACAAAGCCCAGTCGGATGAAATCCTCGCCGAGCATACTCCCGGTTCCGTGTGGCACACGCATGTCAAGACGGACTGGGACGAATGGGACCTCGTCGCTGTGTTCTCCTACGACACGGTAGTTCCGGGTCAGGACCCCGAGATGAGCCGTTTCGTTATCCCTCTTGAAAGGTTGGGCTTGGCTCCCGGCGTGAAACGGTGGGGCTACGAGTTCTGGTCGGGAATGGCGCTTGGCGAAGTCCCGTCGCGGCGCACCAACCCGCGCGGCTACCAACACCCCGGCGATTATCAGGACTTGATGACCGGAAACGACCCGAGCCGTCTCGACATCGCCTTCTACGGCCCCGGTGTGAAATTGCTCTGTTTACGGACTGCGCGCGAACATCCTTGGGTTGTTGGAACCAGCTTTCACCAAAGTTGCGGTGCAGAACTGAAACGCGTCGCTTGGGACGCGCAGCGTTCAACCTTATCCGGCGAGGTCGCTCGTCCGTCGGGAGAGCAAGGCTACCTTGTGATCGACACCGGCGGAAAGGAACCCCGTCTGGCGGAGGTCAACGGCAAAGCGGTGGCCATGACGGCTTCATCCAAGGGCGCCTGGCTACTGCCCATAACGGTGGGCGAAGAGACGTGCACGTGGCGAGTGGCCTTGTAGCTGCGCAAGTCGAGTAGCTTCGTGCTTATGATTGAATCACTTAGCTCTGGACGGGGAGAGGGGCATCCCTCTGCCTTTTTGACGGGGCAAGGGCCTGTCTTGCGGCACGTGTTTCCACAGCAGGAGTCCATTTGTCGATTCAAGGGTATGCCGGAGGGGTCAGGGACTCGCGCCGAGGAGCAGGGAGCGGTCTGTCGCTCGCGAGTATACGGCTTGGAGTTCAGGGATTCGGGCACGGGTTTGTGCAGACATGGTTGTGGCTCTCGAATGTTGCGCCTCATATATATGCGCGAGTTTGTTGCACTCGACAGAAGCGGCGGGGAGGGGATTGGTCGGTTGATGTGCGAGGCGAACACGTCGCGGTGAATGAGACATAAGCCGATCCTGAGAGAAGGCTGTTGACCACGATATACACGAACTATGCGAATGAGAGAGATCAATCCGGCGCATATGATTTCAAACCAAGGGGAGCACGGGGGAATACGTGACTCTTTAACGATCTTGAGGAATAGGGACCTGGGGGCGTGCCCCCGCGTGATTTTGATGGGGCCGTAGCTCTGCGCGAGTTCATGCTACTTCCGGCCGCCGCCAGACCGTGCACCCCCACGCGCCTGTTCTGCGCTCTCAATTTCCTCTATTCTCCTTTGATTTCTTTGAGTTCTTTCGCGGTAAAACCGCCCTTGCAGTGCAACGGACTTCCCCATATATATGAGGAGGTAATCCCAATGGACACTCTCACCGATACCCAACGGCCCAAGCGCGTCGGCGCTGTGATGGCTATCCTCGGCATGTGGCTGAAGGAAACCAACGACGATCTCACCGGCGCGGAGAAGACCCGCGCCAAGTTCCATTGCCGCAAAAGGCTCCGGGAGGCCCGCGCCCATTACGGCGGCACGCCGCCGCTGGAAGTGTTATTCGCCATCGACGAGGCTGTGGCCCTGGACATCCTCGCGCACCGCGAGACCATGCAAGCCCTGCAACGCACCAGCCCTATGCGTGTGCTCGACGAGACTCCGCCGGAACTGGCCGGAGGTCAGAACGGAGACACGCCCGGCCAAGACGGCAGCGATTCTGTGCCCACTCGCGGACAAAGCAAGACGAAGACGCCGAAGGCGTCTGCGGCGCGCGGACGAACAACCGAAAACGATGCGTTGTACAAAGCGATTGAACACGCGCGGAAAGCGCGAAAAGACGTGGGAGACCTCGTTGGAGCCGGGCCCAAGCCGACGAATAAAGGAAACGGTTGCGGCATTTCGCCGGAAGTGCTCACTATGATCGACGAATGCGACGAGCTGATGAAGGAAGTCTACGCGCTCGGTGTCAAACGAAACGCGACCTACACCGGCCCTCCGTCGCCTGGCGCACCCATCCACGTGCCGGACTCAATGGAAGACGTCGCACCGTAGGCCGCGGCCCCCGTAGACAGCGCCCGCTTTCCATGGTGGGCGGGATCACCTACTTCACATAGGCGCAGGATACCTGATAGATTTACCATGTGATGGACAAGTGAATGTTGGGTAAGGGGGCGTAGGTACTACGGTTGAAGTGAAGAAGGGGTGATCGCGTATGCGGTACCGGAATCGGACGGCTTGGGAATTCACGCGGTTTAGAGGCGTAGAGGTGGTTCTCGTCGCGATTCTTTTGGCGGCATTGGCTGGTTCGTGTCAGAAGGAGAAGAGCAACGCGCAGCAGCTTGAGGAGCGGCTGGCGGCTATTCGAGCGGTGGGCGAGCCGGTGACAATGGACGAGTTGAGGGCGACACTGCAGAAGGTGACTGACGCGGACAACGCCGCGCCGATTCTTCAGCAGGCGTTTACCAAGTTCGATGCCGGGCCGAATGCGGAGACGACACTTCCGTTCTTTAACCTGCAACTGCTTACGATTCCTGGCGAGGCTATCCCGGGTGAAATGGTTTTGGCAGCGAAGACGCTGTTGGATAGGAACGCGGAATGCCTTTCTTTGCTGGAGAAAACGCAGGACAAGAAGGATTGCCTCTTCCCGTTGACCTATGAGAGGGGGGCGGGAATGGACGTCTCCCACTTGTCGAAGATGCGGGACATGGAACGGTTGTTGTGCCTGAATTCGTTGGTCTGCGCTGCGAAGGGCGATGCCAACGGCGCCTACATGTCGCTGCGGGGGGCGTACAAGCTTTCCGAGGATCTGCGTAGCGATCCCATGATGATCAACCTCCTTGTACGCATCGCTCTGCGGTCTATCGCCTCAACGGCCACGGAACAGGCGCTGAATCGCGTCCGTCTTGACGCATCGCAGTTGACGGCGTTGCAGTCAATGGTGGCAACTATGCGCGAGCCCGGCGAGTACCGCCGCGCGCTCATTAGCGAACGGTGCCTAGGGTTGACGATAGCCGACGCCGTGCAGCAGGGGACGTTGCCGCTGGATAAAGAGAACGAGGCAGTATTCTTGGCGATCAAGGATGATCCGGATGTCATGGCGCGTGAACAAGTAGCGTTTCTGGACGCGATGGAGAAGGGGATTGCTATCGCGGCGCAGCCGTTCCCACAAATGCTGGACGAGGCGGAGGCACTTGCCGATGGTGTCGATCTGGCAAATCAGTCCAACGTGTCAGGAAATTCCAAGTTGGTTGCATCCACTCTGCCGAGTCTAATGAAGTGTTCTCGCGCCGTGGCGCGGGATACGGCGACGCTGACTGTAACGGAGACGGCGTTGGCATTGCGGCGGTTTCAACTTGCGGAAAAGAAATTACCCGTAAAGCTTGATGAACTCGTGCCTACTTACCTCAAGGCTGTTCCCACGGATCCCTTCGACGGTCAGACACTGCGATACGTTGCGAAAGGTGATGGCTTCACCGTATACAGCACTGGTCTCAATCGTTCGGACGACGGCGGAAAGAAGTACTCGGATTCGGGTCAGCAGAGTGACTATGGTGACATCGCGTTTGTGTTTGATCTGGCGAAGCTGTAGGTGAGCGGCGAAAGAGCGCGACAAATGATACCCGGCTGTGGAAGGGAGTGTCGGCGGAGACCCTCTTCTGCAAAATCCGCCCGGCACAGAGACCGGCACTACGAAATGCAAAATGTCCTTTATGGGCATCGGAGTGCATCGGCGTTCATCGGAGGTTGAATTCCGCAGACCCGAGAACCTGCGACCAACACCGCGCTCCCTGCGTCTCCGCGCCTCTGCGCGAGAGTTCTCTCTTCCGGGACACCCCCTTGAACCGTCAAATTCCGTAGGGGGTGATCACCCCCTGCGCCTTTCTGCATAATGCGGCCAAATGACGGAGGTGCTTATCATGACCGAGTCCGGGCAAACCCTATCACGGCGTTCGTTTATTCAATCCACGGCAGCGGCGGGAGCCGCATCCATCCTCCTTGGCCAAATGTCTTCCGCGCAGACCGATCCGAAACCTCCCCTTGATCGTGTTCGCGTAGGCATCGTAGGAGTTGGAAATCGAGGTACGGGATTGCTTAACACACTCTTGCAGATCCCGTATGTGGACGTTCTAGCGATCGGCGACTTGGTTCCAGACCGCGCCGTAAATGCTCAATCGCTGGTTGAAAAGGCGCGCGGCAATCGTCCGGACACGTACACCAACGGTGAACGTGACTACGAGCGTCTCGTAGCCCGCGACGACCTCGACGCCGTCGTCTGCGCCACCTATTGGGAATGGCACACCCCGGTTTCGGTCGCCGCCATGCGTGCAGGCAAATACGCCGCCACCGAAGTACCCGCCGCGTTGACGCTCGATGAGTGCCGCGAATTGGTCCGCGTTTCGGAGGAAACCGGCCTGCCGTGCATGATGTTGGAGAATGTCTGTTACTTTCGCGAAGCCCTGACCTTACTGCGGATGGTCCGCGAGAATGCCTTTGGCGATCTGCTGCATGCCGAAGCGGGATATCAACACGACTGCCGGTTCCTCATGTTCACCGACTCGGGCGAACTCACGTGGCGCGGCAAACACGCCGAGGCTTTGAATGGCAATCTGTACCCTACCCACCCCATAGGGCCCATCGCTCAATGGTTCAACATCAACCGCGGCGACCGGTTCACGCGCCTCACGAGTCGCAGCACCAAATCGCGGGGCATGAACAACTATGCCGCAAAGAAGTTCGGTCCCGATCATCCGTTAGCGAAGAAGACGTACGCTCTGGGAGATATCAACACGACACTTCTCGAAACGGCGAACGGCCTAACCGTGGTGCTCTACTTCGACCTGTGCACGCCGCGTCCCTACGATCTCATCCTTCGCCTCGACGGAACCAAGGGAATCCACTTTGGTTCTTCCAGACAAATTTACCTGGAAGGAGTGTCTCCACAAGCCGACGCCTATGAACCCTTCGAGCCATACATGGAGAAATACGCACACCCGCTCTGGACGGACCTGGAGGCGGAAGCCTCGAAAAACGGGGGCCACGGCGGGTCCGATTACATCACAGTCTACGAGTTCGTCAAAGCGGTGAAGAATCGAACGGCACCTCCGCAGGATGTCTATGACGCGGCGACATGGAGCGCGATCGTCCCCCTTTCGATCCAATCGGTCGTGGAGTCCAATACGGTCGACTTTCCGGATTTCACATCGGGCCAATGGTCCTCGCGATCCCCGGTTCCCATTTACGGAGCGTGACGGAAGTCTCAAGGTTCCGGAGCGCGGCAGCATTTTTTGCATTGTCTACGATCACTATTTGTTATGATATGTAGGCCGTGGATATGGTGAGGGAGGACTTTGCATGGGGGTTCCGAAAGAGTCACACCATCGGCCGTCTCTCTTGGGAGAGGCCCTGCTGCGCGAAGGTGTGCTCAATGAGCAGCAACTGGAACGCGCATTGCGCGTTCAAAGCCTACTGGAACAACCCCGCCAGCTCGGCGATATTCTCATCGAACTGGGATACGCCAGCAAGCGCAACATCTCCGATGCCATCAAGAAACACGGCAGCGGCATGCGCCTCGGTGAGATGCTGGTCGAACAGGGCCTGGTTAGCAAAACAGACCTCGACACGGCTCTCGTTACACAGCAAGAACGGGGAATCAGACTCGGAGCCGCTCTCATTGCCACCGGCGCAATCAACGAACGCACTCTTCTCCGAAACCTCGCAACGCAAGCCGGCGTACCCTATATCGAGCCGGAATTCGCCATCATCGAAACGGGACTGCTCCGTGGTGTCTCTCCAGACTACCTGCAACGCAATCAAATCCTCCCCTTTTCCAGAAGCGATTCGGGAATAACCACAGTCGTCGTCACGGATCTGCAAGACACCGCCGCGCTCTCCGCGGTACAAGAGCTGTATAAGGAAAGTTTCTCGCTGGCCCTGGGACCCGCCGACGCGATACGGCAAGCCATCGAGGACTTCAGGCAGTTCCGCACGGACAAGGACAAAGGCCGCGGACAATCGATTGAGGTCGCCGAAGATTCCGTAACAAAACTCGTCGATCACATTGTCAGCCAAGCCATTCAGGATCGAGCCAGCGATATCCACATCGAGCCGATGTCCGACCGCATCCGGTTGCGCTATCGCATCGATGGGGTGCTTGTGTACAAGACGGATCTTCCGCGCGACCTACTGCCCAAGATTGTGTCGCGCATCAAGATTCTTGCGGAATGCAACATTACAGAACACCAGCGTCACGAGGGGGGACGATTTCTATTTGAGGTTGGCGGACGCGAATACGATCTACGGCTTTCCGTCTACGTTACCGTACACGGCGAGTGCGTGGTACTGCGGCTGCTTAGCAAGCAGTCCGGCTTGGTAAGCCTGGATGAGTTGGGCATGAATCCGAGAATGATGGAGCGCTTCAGGGACGATGTCCTCGACGTGCCCACCGGCGTCGTGCTCATCACTGGCCCCACGGGTTCGGGTAAGACAACCACGCTCTACAGCAGCCTCGAATACAGCAACAAGACCGACGTAAAGATCATTACCGCCGAAGATCCGGTTGAATACATGATCGATGGTCTTGTTCAGTGCTCTATATTCGACAAAGTCGGCAGGACCTTTGAGAGCACCTTGCGTGAAATCGTCCGCCAAGATCCCGACATCATCGTGCTGGGCGAAATCCGCGACCGTATAAGCGCCGAAACGGCCATCCAAGCGGCCCTCACCGGACACAAGGTCTATTCGACTTTTCATACGGAAGATACCATCGGCGGCCTTCTGCGACTGATTGACATGGATATCGAGACCTTTCTCATTTCGTCTACGGTCATCTCCGTGTTGGCTCAGCGTCTGCTCCGGCGCATTTGCTCCCACTGCACGGCGCCCTACGTTCCGCAAGTCCGCGAATTGGACCGATTGGGATTACGCGTCGAAGATGTGCGCGAGTTCGAGTTTGCGCGCGGCATGGGATGCAAGCACTGCAATTACACGGGATACCACGGACGGATAGCCGTTTACGAGTTGTTGATCCTCAATGAGGATGTGCGCGCGGCAATTTTGGCTAAACGCCCTGCGTTCGAAATCCGCAAGATCAGTACGGACACCACGGGGCTCATCAGTATGCGTGAAGACGCAGTAGCGAAAGTCATCCGCGGATTTACCACATTTGAAGAAGCGCTGCGTCAGACGCCTCGCGTGTTCGAGATGCGGCCTTTACGCAATATTCTTGCCATGACCCACTGAAAGATTGTCACAATGCTTATCTGTCCCTACTGCAATGCCGAATTCGTCGAAGAAGCAAAGGGCGGCACTGCCCATCGGCTGGTGGTCTGCCGTACCTGCCTGAATCCCCTTGTGGCGGAAGGCCTATTGGACGAGACTGCGGCTCCGATCGCGGGATGGGAAGACATCCGCAATTTCGCCCAGCCAGATTCCATGACGGGAGCCATCCTCGCCGAGATGCCCAGGGCTATCGAGAGTCTTCCGGTTCTCCCCGAGTTCTCCCAGCGAATTCTGACTTTGGTTCGCGACATCAATGTATCGCTGTCCGATTTGTCCGCTGTTGTTAGTGAAGATCAGACCCTGACTATCAAGCTCTTGCGGCTTGCCAATAGCGTCACCTTCGGCGGCTTGCAGCCGGTCACGGACATCAAGGCCGCGTGCGCGCGTCTGGGGCTTAAGACCATCTCGAACGCGGTACAGGCTGTAGCCAACGGGAAACTCTACATAACGGGCAATGCGCTCTTCCGCGATCGCATGCGCACACTCTGGCGGCACGCTCTGGCCACCGCGTATTGCGCGTCGGAGTTGGCACACATTCTTGCCTTGCCCCGGTCCGAATCGCTGTTTGTGGCAGGACTCGTTCACGATGTCGGAAAGCTTGTAATACTTGAAGTGGTCAGCAATCGCTACAAGGGGCCTTTGGCCGGTTTGCGCGACAACCCCAAGCTCCTGCTCGAGGTCGAATCGCGCTTGGCGCCCTTCATCGGGCTGCACGTCACGGCCAAATGGAAACTGCCGCCGGAATTCGCGTTCACGACCTTCTTCCACAAATCCCCGGCTTCGACGCCATCGAAGGATCTCCTTCCGATGGTCCACACGGTTGCATTGGCAGAGCTCATCGCCGAAGTCTCCGGATTTGGCACACGAGAGCCCGCAGTTTCCGTGAGTGCGCACCCCTCGGCCCATGCGCTGGGACTGAACGACATCAAGCTCGCGGCCTTGCGCGTCGACATCGAAGAGAAGCTCGCGCCTATGCTGGAGATTAGCTCCGCTGCCGAGTCTTAGGCTCGCCTCCGTCTAGTCAACGACTCTGCCCCCGGGGGGGATTGACCGACGCCCTCAAGGCACTACCTCAGCGTCTTGCACGTGGGCAATTTGCGCCGGCGCAACTTGCGGGCTAGAATTCGCGGATTCACGCAACGATTTCACGATCAGGAGTCTCGGGGTACGTTATGCCGATTCGTTATCACAACACGCTGACACGCACGAAGGAAGTCTTCACGCCCCTGTCTCCGGGCGAGGTGCGGATGTATACCTGCGGCCCGACGGTCTACAACTTCGCGCACATCGGCAACCTGCGCACGTTCCTCTTTGAAGACCTGCTGCGCCGTCACCTCAAGTACCGCGGTTTCAAGGTCACGCACGTCATGAACCTCACCGACGTGGAGGACAAGATCATCCGCACTTGTCGCGAAACCGGCGAATCGCTCAAGGCCCTGACCGGCCGCTATACACAGGCGTTCTTCGAAGATCTCGACACGCTGGGCATCGAGCGCGCGGAGCATTATCCGGCGGCAACTGACCACATCGCGGAGATGGTGGATATCATCAAAACGTTGCGTGAAAAGGGTTGCACCTATGAAGTGGATGGAAGCATCTACTTCCGGCTTAGCACGTTTCCACACTACGGACAACTCAGCAAGTTCGATATGCAACAGCTCCAGACTGGGGCCAGTGGCCGCGTCGATTCCGATGAATACGAAACCGAAGACGCCCGCGATTTCGCCCTCTGGAAAGCCTACGACGAAGACGACGGCGCGGTGTTCTGGGAAACTGAAATTGGCAAGGGCCGGCCAGGCTGGCACATCGAATGCTCCTGCATGAGCATGAAGTACTTGGGCGAGACGTTCGATATCCATTGCGGCGGCATCGACAACATGTTTCCGCATCACGAAAACGAAATCGCGCAATCGGAGGCGGCAACGGGTAAGCCCTTCGTGCGCTACTGGCTGCACAGCGCGCATCTGTTCGTTGAAGGCAAGAAGATGTCGAAGTCGCTGGGGAACATCTACACCCTGCGGGACTTGGTTGAAAAGGGTCACGATCCCAAAGCCATCCGCTGGGCTCTGATTCAGACCCACTACCGCCAACCCAGTAATTTCACGTTCGACGGATTGGAAGCGGCCGGCGAAGCGTTGCGGCGGATCCGTGATTTCCGTATACGACTCGAAGAGGTCCGCGGCGAAGGTTCCGACATCGAACAAGAAGCGGCCAACTGCGAGCTCGCATTTGGCGAGGCATTGGACGACGACCTCAACATCTCCGGGGCGATTGCTGCCGTTTTCGATTTCGTCCGCGAGGTCAACCGAATTCTGGACAAACACGAACTCGGCGCCGGCGGCGCCCAGCGGGCGCTAGCCCTCCTGGACCGGCTTGACCGGGTGACAGGATTGTTCGCCGCCCCCGCCAAGGCGGAGACACCGGCGTGGGTACTCGACCTGGTCAAAGAACGTCAGCAGGCCCGCCGCGATAAAGACTTCAAGCGCGCCGACGCCATCCGCGGCGAATTGACCGAAAAAGGTTGGATTCTCGAAGACACGGCGGACGGCCCCCGGGTTAAGCCCGCGTAAAATAACGACTTCATATGGCGCCGGTTTCCTGTTGCCTGTGTTAGACTCTGTTCATTGGGGAAGGGTGCCGCGTATCCGGTAGGACCTCCCGGCGCACGGGGCGGAACTTCACACTCTCCTTGGTGTTGAATACGTTGAGGTCGAGGCGCCGCGACGGATGAGTGACCTGACAGACTGGGAATTGGTGGCGCGAGCGCGCTCGGGCGACATGGACGCCTTTGGGCAGTTAGTCCATCGGTACGAACGTCCGCTGGTACATTTCTGCTACCGGATGGTTGGCTCCCAACAAGACGCCCAGGATATCGCCCAGGATAGCTTTGTCCGGCTGTACCGCTATCTGCAGCGGCTCACCCCCGATGCCAAATTCTCGACGGTCCTCTTCGGAATGGCGCGGAACCTCACACTGAACTTTCTGCGCGACTCGGCTCGCCGAGGTCGCGGCAGAGTTCTCTCGATGACGCGCGAAGACGATTCGGAAGTGGTGGTCGAGGACGTGGGCCACCGCCCCGACGCGGTCGCCCGGCACAAGGAAATTGAAGGATTAATCGAGCGCGCACTGGAGGACTTGTCTCCCGAACACCGGGAGATTCTCATCCTCCGGGAAATGCAAGGGATGGATTACGAGGCGATTGCTTCAGTTGTCCAATGCCAGAAAGGTACCGTGAAGAGCCGGTTGGCGCGCGCTCGTGAACAACTCCGGCTCCGATTGATTGAATTGGGGGGTGAACTCCTATGAACAACGATTTCATCAACGAAGAATTGTCCGCCTACCTCGATGGCGAATCCGACGATCCCGCCTCGGTAGGACAAGTCTTGCGGGGAGACCCGGAGGCGGCGCAACGTTATGCCCAGTTCGCTGCCCTTTCCGAGCACCTGAGAAGCCTGCCCGCTCCCGAAGTGTCCCCGGCCTTTGCAACCCGCGTGCTGGCCCACGCGCGAGAAGAGGCCGAGGCCTCGGGAATCCCGTGGTTTAGCCCACGACGAGTAGCATGGGCATTGGCAGGACTCGGGTTTATCGTCGTCATGGCCGTTGCAGTGACGCTCTTCGCGCGTATGGGGCAATCCAAGGACAGTCTTGACGGGAATCCGCACTTGGCGCGCGTCTCGACGGAACATGGACCGCTCCCGATTGAAGGCGCCGAACCCGTACCGCCGGACGATCCCGGAAGTCTATACCCTGACAGTCCCCAGATTGACTATGAAGACACGCTAGCCAGCGTCGAAGTACTCGAACAAGAAGAAGATTCATACACTGCCAACGCGGATTTGGATTCAATGCTGAACTCGCTGAGCGATTCCGAGTTGCAGGCTTTCAAAGCCTTGCTTGCCGAGTATGCGGAAGGGAGCCGATCGATATGAGTAAACGGGGAACGATATGGATAGGCATTCTTGCCGCATTCGTCCTAGCGGCGGCGGCAGTACATGGGCAACAGCCTGACCAACCTAAGCCACCCCATAGGGCGCCTGCGGACAAGGCGCCCGGACCCGGGTTGCCTTCCGACTGGAATGATCGCGACGTCAAGGAACTAGTGCACGCGGTAATGATGGCGCGCATTGCCCGGGAGTTGAATCTCACGGACGAGCAAACCGTGATCATGATGCGGCGCTTCGGAGAGCACAGGGAAGCGATCGAAGGAATCATTGCCGACAGAAACCGCGCGTTCAAAGAACTCAAAGAGGCTATCTCAACGAACGCGGCGGACGATGTCCTTCAGAAAAAGCTCAGCGCGGTAGTTGAACTTGATAAGAAACAGGCGGAAATGCGTCAGAATGCCTTCAAGAGCGTAGCCGAAGGCATGACACCCAAACAGCAAGCCCAATTGTATGTTTTCATTATGGATTTCGAAAACCACATGAAGCGCTTGATCCAACGCGCCAAGGAATTGGGCAGCGAACGCCTCATGCGTCTGCGCGATGAAGGAGGCGACCCCGCTGGCTTTGGACCGGACCGCCGGCCCGGCGAGCGGCCACGCCGCATCCGTGGTGAAGCGCCGGATAACGGTCCGCCGCCACAACCGCTACCCAACGAAGCGCTACCCCCTCCCCCGCCGCCCAAGGGAGAATAGGGTTTGGGGTCTGGGGTCTGGGATTGACAAACCGCAGGCTATTGGTCTCTATCGAGTTCTGATGTCTCTCGTCTTTGGGTGTTGACGCCGCAGAAGGTTATTCTTCGATACACTCACGTGCAAGACTCTGAGGTAATGCCGTGATACTTTGTGTTGGCTGCGAGTTTCACAGCGCAGCATAGCCGTAACCAAACGGAACTCAACCACAGATGAACTCCGATGAACTCCGATAAAAGGAACAATCAGGCTCGAATGACTTCAAACCACGGGGAACACTGGGAGCACGGGGAACTGCGGACGAGTCCATATTTTGAAGAGACGGAAATGAATCGTATTGGAGACCAACTTCTGCGAAAAAACAAAGAAAATGACTGGTTGTAGTACGAATTGGGCATTGATGGTCCGAGAAGACACAACCACGCCCTCACCGGCACGAGCCTCAAACGCAACTCGCCAGACCCCAAACCCTAAACCCTAGCCCCTACCTCACAGGCCCAGGTTGTCCATCGCGGCTTGCTGCTGTTGGTCATGCTCCTGACCGATACCGCGAGCGTCGCCCCGAACACGAGTACCGACCGCGCTTGAACCGGCTGAACTCATGTTGTCGAGTTGGTTTGAGATACCGATACCCGTCATGGTTTCGGCCATCGGTCCGCCGCCACCGCCCATCGGTTGACGTTGCAGCGATTGACCGCTCAGAACCTGCCTGGCGGCTCGTGCCTGGGCTGCCGAGTTCACCGAACCCGTGGACGGGTCGTACGTGAAATCGTTCCCGTTGGCTTCCTTGGGCAAAGAGGGGAGATACACGGGTACCAGTTGCTGCAGATTGCCCGGATAGAAACCGGTAGCCGCGGCGAACTTACCAATGGCTTCGCGAATCTGCTGGAGCTTCGCCTGATCGGAGGCGCTGCTGCTCGCAGAGGCTGCATTCATCATCGCAGAGGGTCCACCGCCAATGCGGCCGGTTGCCGGGTCGTAGTCAAATTGGCTTCCGTCGGGTTTGGTTGGAAGGACGGTGAAGTACGAGGGAACCAAATCCTGCAACGAGGCCGGGTTTTTCCCGTTCTCTGCTTGGTACGCCTGAATGGCCTTGGTCAACTCGAGCTCGGAAGTATCGCCCTTGACGTTGTCGAGCGTCTTCTTGTAGGTCGACATTTGCTCGGCCTGCAATGTGCCTTCAATGGCCGTCGAAGCCATCATGTCAACGAGGCAGCCGGATAGGCTCACGGCGAGGAACAGACCGCCGAGAGCGATCGCACACAAACGCATTGGAATACCCTCCTTTAGCCTTACACCAAGTATATCATAGCCCAGAGCTAAAAACCGGAAAAACGGGATACTCACCAGGCATTTGGCACTCAATGACAAAGGGCGGACGCCTTTCGACGTCCGCCCTTGTAGTGCTACTCAATTCGCAATTCGAGCTAGAGATTGTAACCAGCTTCGTTGTGGAGCGTAAGATCGAGACCCTGGGTCTCTTCCTGCTCGTCCACGCGCAAACCGATGATAAGGTCCACGACTTTCAGTATGACCGCACTCACGATTCCGCAGTACACGATGGTAAGGCCGGCACCCATCAACTGGGCGACTACCTGCGAACCGATATTGAGGCCGGCAACCTGACCGCCCAAAGCGTCGGACGCGAACACGCCGGTCAGCACCGCGCCCACAAACCCGCCAACTCCGTGCACGCCGAAGGCGTCAAGAGAGTCGTCGTATCCCAGTGCGCGCTTCATGGTGGTTGCCGCGAAGAAGCAGATGACAGACACGGCAAACCCAATTGCCAGTGCGCCCAGCGGGCCAACGGTACCCGAAGCAGGAGTGATGGCTACCAGCCCTGCGACCGCGCCAGTGACTGTACCCAACGCGCTCGGCTTACCGTGCTTGAACCATTCAATGAACATCCAGGTGAGTGCCGCCATCGCAGTAGCGGTCTGAGTGACCAGCATCGCCATGCCTGCGGAGCCGTTTGCGGCGACCGCGCTACCCGCATTGAACCCGAACCAGCCGACCCATAGCATACCGGCGCCAGTCACAGTCATGGTCATATTGTGCGGAGCCATCGGCGTCGTCGGATAACCCAGCCGTTTGCCTATCAGAATACAGGAGACCAGTGCCGCAATACCGGCGTTGATGTGGACGACTGTGCCACCCGCGAAATCAAGCACGCCCCAGTGGCTGCCTATAAGAGACCCGTCACCTGCCCACACCATATGACAAATTGGTACGTAGACAAAGGTGAACCACAGCGTCGTGAAGACGAGGACCGCGGAGAACTTCATGCGTTCGGCGAATGCCCCCACGATAAGGGCGGGAGTAATGATCGCGAAGGTCAACTGGAAACAGGCAAATACGGTTTCCGGGATCGTCAGCGTCACGCTGCTTGCGTCAATGCCCTTCATGAAGAGCTTGGAGAATCCACCGACAAGCGAATTCAGATTCATGACACCCTTCGCCATGCCGGTCGTATCAAAAGCCATCGTATAGCCATAGATGACCCAAAGCACAGTCACGAGGGCCGTAATCGCGAAACACTGCATCAGAACGGACAACACGTTCTTTGTCCGGACCAAGCCTCCGTAGAATAGCGACAGACCGGGTATTGTCATGAATAGGACGAGCGCAGTCGACGTTAGCAACCATGCCGTATCGCCGCTGTCAATTGTCGGCGCAGGCGCGGCCTCAGCCGCGGCCGCCTCCGCGGGCGGAGCTTCCTGGGCAAACGCAATCATGGGTCCAGCCACAACGGCCATGAACAGCAGACATACTGCCACGAACCGTATCATGCCGACGCCGGTGAACGGGTGGATTCTACGCATCGCTAGACGACCTCCTCCTTCTTCTCTTTTCCTTCGTTCTGTGCTCAACATAACTCCTCCTTCTTGACTCCGCGTCGCCCGGCCACGCTGGGCGCAAGGGGAACGCCTCCTTCTCGGTTTTTTCTCAGTCTCTCAGCACTTAATGTCCGCGAATGTGAGTCTCGGAAACGCGAAGCATCACGAGGTGAGTCCGGCGCTAGCTAAGCGCCACATCTCCCGATTCGCCCGTGCGAATTCGGATTGCTTCTTCGATCGGGACGATAAAAATCTTCCCGTCGCCGATTCGACCCGTGGACGCGGCCTTGGAAATCACGGCAACGACATCCTTCACCTTGTCGTCGGAGACAACGATTTCGAGCTTAACCTTGGGCAGGAATTCCACGACGTACTCGGCGCCGCGGTACAACTCCTTGTGCCCTTTCTGACGGCCAAAGCCTTTGACTTCGGTCACGGTCAACCCCTGGATGCCTACACCCGAAAGAGCTTCCTTAACCTCTTCCAGTTTGAACGGCTTGATAATGGCTTCGATTTTGCGCACAGTGAGGCCCTCTCCGTTTCTCTACTACTTCCCTTTGTAGCGTCCCTCCGCAGGGCGGGAACGCTCAGACACTATGGGGGCTCCGATATGCAGTCGCTGTGCCAAATTACGTTCGAATAAAGGCACAGCCCGCCTCACTGAGGTGGCGCCTGAATAGCTAACCCATAGTCCCTCGCGAAGTTGCGATAGAAAAGGCAGATGTGTTTAACGTCACCGCTTGTTCTAGCGTACGGGAGACTTCCACCGAAGCAACCCTACAGAACGGTAACTTCCATGCAGGTGTTCTCTACCAGACTGTACCTAAATGTAGGTTTCGTCAGTTGAGGCTACGCGAATGCATCCACCGGTCCCTTGGCGATGCCTATCAGAAGGACTGCGGCCCGAGATAGGCTATGCGCCTGCTAATTCCCGGTCCTTGCCGCGTCAAATGGGTCGGTGTCGTTGTCAATCGAGTACTTGTGGATAACTTTGTACTCAGAATCCGAATCGATTGGCGCACATTTGGAACTAAAGGCGCGCCAAGAAAATACAAACGATCTTTATTGTTGACATGATTGACTACCAAGAGTATACTTTTGTCAAGATCAAGCGAAACTCGACAAATAAGAACAAAACAACGCCGTTCAGAATCCACATAAAGCGCACGTTAGAATGCCCGCTGAAGCGATACAGACGACCATCGACGAGAGCCTGACAGCCCTATTTGCCTCAGGTGCGAGGATCACGGTGCTGTGGTTGTTCATGGTCGATCCCACGCGCGCGTACTATCAACGCCAAATCGAGGCGGCGACAGGTCTTCCCATTCGCGCTGTACAGCGTGAGCTAGAACGCCTCTCATCTATCAATCTGTTGTACCGGCATGCCGAAGGCAATCGAACGTATTACCGGGTCGACACGCAATTTCCTCTGTTCTCGGAATTGCGCACGATGATCTTGAAGGCAGGCACCGAGATTGACCGGCTGCGAGGTTCGTTGGCGCTTGAGCCCACGGTGCAATTGGCGTTTCTGAATGAGGCGATGAAACGGGTGCTGGTGGTCACTGCCAGCACGGCCGACGGGAATCTTGTCCTCCCGGATGGCTTCAAAGCGGAATCTATTACTCGCGAAGAGTTCCTGAGACTCTTGTCGGATAAGGGGGTAACCCTCGACCCGTACCTGCGGGAAGGGGTTGACATATTGGGTAGACGGGACGATGTGATATGGCGGCGTATCGAAGCCGCCGGGTACCTCGTCCGCAAAGGCAAAGGCGTGGCGTGATGCAACCGACGAACGGAATTCAGAGGCTGTGCGAATCGTGGTGGGAGAATCTCTCGAAGTCCACTCGGGACGATCAGTACCGGTTTGCGGAGAAGTTTTTGTCGCTTCTGGGCTGGTCTGACAGTCAGGACATCGAGCCGGCGGCCGTGCCCGGTCAACCCACGACTATCTCGTATGTATTGCGGCACAATGACCAAAACGCCGTGATCTGCTACTTCGTGCTTCCGGGTGTGCTCGATCCCCCGGGCGCAGTGGTAAAGCGAGGCCTGGATTTTTGCGAGGTCACGCGAGCCTTGGTCAACAACAACCGTCTGTTTCGCGCCCCCTACGCGTTTATCACGGACCTGTTCCGTTCGTACCTGTACGACGCGACGACCGACGATCTTCTGGTTTATGCCGATACGCCGTCCCAGTTTGTTCAGGAATTCGGAGACGTGTTGCACCGTTCGAGCGTAGCCGACGGTGAACTCGACGAAATCCGGCGTCAACCCCGCAGTTACGCGGCCCGCTTGCTCCGCGAGTGGATTCAACGCTGGTCTGAGACTCTTGAAGTCGAATGGCAAGCACGACCCGATGTCGTTGGCGTGGCACTTGACCGGCTGGTTGCGTTGCGTTATTTGATAGAGCATGACGTATTGCGAGGACCCGACTGGTCGCTGGCAGAGAAGTTCGACCGCGTCGTTTCGAGCACGGCAGGTGCGCCCGCACCAGGATGCGGCAAACGTCTGACCGCTTTCTTTGCTTCGCTGCACCGCGATTGGAATGCCGCGCTATTCGCACCGTACTCGCCGGTCGAAGCCCTTTTCGAACAGGACGCATTGACCGCGCCTCTGTTGCGTGAATTCGGATTGCTGTCCCGCGCAAAGTTCACAATTCCCACGATCCTGGAGAGCTTCAACTACGGCGACGCTTCGGAAAAGGCGCGCGTCCGTATGATTCCCGAAGAGAATGTCGAGCGGCAGGCCTATTTGGCTCAACAGAAGTTCGACACGATCGACGAAGCGCGCATTGAACTGGATGTCGAAGAAGAAGGTTATCGCGCCATCTTTCATTGGCTGGATCGATTGTTGGAAGTCTATGACCGGTTGGGGACAGAGTTCGAAATGAGTTCAGGCGCGCGACCGGAAGGCGCGAAGGACCTGGATCTATTTGGATGGTCGGAAATCGATTCGAAACGTCCCAAAGCGCTCACGGATAGCCTGCGGCATGCCATAGAAAGCGGGCTTGTAATTTACTGTTCCACGCAGCGACAGATGCGCACGGCGCGCCTGCTTCTGCATCTGGATATTGTGGCCCGCTACCAGAAAGCTCGCGCTCGATTCGACGGTTTTCCGAACATCGATACCGCCCTGCAGCAGCGTCCTCGCGTTCTGGAGTCCGATCGGCGCCGCATTTACGGAGCCGCTCATGAGAGCGAGTGGGAAGTCATCTGAGCGGCCAGGCTGCCGACGCCAACCGCACAACCGGAGACAGAGTAAGGCACGGGAGAAACGTGCTTCCGTTCGCTATCAAGCGCGCCTGTGAGAAGCCCGATAATCCACAATTTGCATGGGCGCGATAGAGCGCCGACGCAAATTGCTCACGTGCTAGAAGTTGCGGTTATGCCATGAGCCTTGCCGCATGAAGAGAGTCTGTTCCTGGTGTGGGGCACAACTGCCGGACATCCCGGCAGAAGCAAGACGTTCGCAGGAAATCAGCCATGGATTGTGCCTGGCCTGCTACAA